>NZ_JQMX01000004.1 GCF_000744945.1 Carnobacterium maltaromaticum DSM 20342 | reverse complement strand
CCCATAGTCTCAACAACGAAACTCTTTTAACAAAATCAAACATATTAGAATTACAGGAGGGCATTCTATCTTGGAAAAATACAAATCTATTATAACAACTGCCATTTTCATACTATACATTATCTTTTCAGGTATTTTTATATACAATTTTTTGAAATATGGTATGCAAGCAGAGATGAAAGACATATCAAAACTTATAACTAATATTTCTCCGAAATACTACTCACAATAATATCTTTAATAATAACAGTTATAGGTTTATTAGTTGAGTATGTTATTGCTAAATTTCTATTGCTTATTTTTGTTCCAAGTATTAAACCAAATTTTATATACGTTATTTCACCAAAACTAATTGCGATACTATTAAATACTATTCTTATAACCCTATTTAATGTTGATAATAAAGTGATTTTCTTAACAATCACGTTACTTGGAAGTATAGGAATATTTTCTATTTTTTTAGTAAGAAAAAATCTCTTATGGCAACAATTTTATTTTCAGCCCCTTTTATTCTTGATGCTGCTATTGCTTTGATTAAAGAAATAAAAGTAATGATGTAAATATTTTGAAGATATACAAAATATAAAGGCGGTTTTACTAGTGATAAATAGTATTATATTATTATTGATTATAGGAGAAACACTTAAATGAAAAATCTAAGCTTAAATAAAAAAATCTATCTCAGTTTAATTTTTGTAATAATTTTTGTGTAATTATAGGGGAACTTTACTTTATAAAAATAAGTCTAATAAAAAAGAAAATGCAGTGTATTACAAAATAGAAAAATTAAAGAAAAACGAGCCATTACTGTTCAAGGGAACTGTTCAAGCTAAGAAAACTAGTTATCTATCCTTAGATCAATCTTTAGGTAAAATTAGCAATATTTCCGTAGAAAATGGACAAGAAGTTACCATTGATGATGTAATTGTAACCTATCAAAATACTACATTTGAAAATCAGGCTGACGAACAAAGACAGGTGTTAGATAAATTAACACTGGCCATTGAGAATGCGCAAACGAATCTTGATAATGCTAAACAAAAACAAGAACAAATAGAAATTCGACTATCAAATAATAAAAATGAAATTAGTTCTTTAGATACAAAAAAACCAGAGGGGGAAATAAAAAAAGCAGAGTTAGATGCAAAAGTAGATACAGATCAGCAAGCATTAGATTTACAAAAAGATTCTGTTTTACAAGCCAAACAAACTCTTGATGCAGCGAATGTTGATTTGAATAGCGCGAATAACGCAATCGAACTAACCCAGAAAAAAATAACAACAAATATAACAGCTCCGTTTGGAGGAATTGTTTATATTAATGAAAAGGGAAAACCGATAATACAATTCCTTATGCAACAATTGTTAGTCCAGAAACAGTCATAAATGGTCTTGTTACGGAGTATGATTACAATAAAATAATCAAAGATCAAAAGTGAGCATTTATACTCTCAGTGATAAAAAAGAAATAGAAGGAACAATAAAAATGATTGATCAACTACCAGAAACTAATACACTCAACACAACAGATACTAATGCTGGAAAAAACGCAGTTGCCAATTTTTCATTTACTGTTGAACCTAAGGAATCTATTCATTATGGTTATAGTGTTCAAATTAGTGTTCCACTAAATACATTGGAAATTCCAAAAAAATCTGTAATTAAATTAGGCAAAGAAATGTTTGTATTTTGGTATAAAGATGGTAAAGTTCGTAAAAAAACAGTGCAATTGCAAGAAAAAGCTACAACATATGTTGTAGAAAATGGTTTGAACGAAAAAGATTACTTAATTATAAAACCTAAAAAAGAATTGAAAGACGGTCAAGAAGTGGCGGTGAAGTAATGATTGATTTGATCGATGTCAATAAATACTATAAAAATGAAGAAGAGTGTTTACATGTCTTAAAAAATATCAATTTACAAGTATCAGAAGGCGAAATAATCGCTATAATGGGACCATCAGGATCTGGTAAATCCACATTAATTAACTTGTTAGGATTTATTGATCAGAAATTTGACGGACAATATCTTTTTAAAGGAAAATCTTTAATTAATACTAATGATGACGAACTATCAAAAATACGTAATCAAACTGTTGGTTTTATTTTTCAAAACTTTAGTTTAATTGAAAATAATACAGTTTTTGAAAATGTTGAATTACCACTTCTTTATGGTGGAGTAAATACTCTAAAACAAAAGAAAAAGTATTCATGCATTAAATACTGTTGGACTGAAGGGAAAAGAATACAAATATCCAAAGCAATTATCAGGGGGACAACAACAACGCGTAGCGATTGCAAGAGCTTTAATCAATAATCCAAAGTTTATCATCGCAGATGAACCAACCGGTGCTTTAGATACTCATACCTCCCGCAGAAATTATGGACTTATTTTCCAAGTTAAACTCAGAATTGGGGCAACAATTATTATAGTTTACACATAATCCTGAAGTCGTTCTTATTGCAATCGATTAATCCAGATTAGAGATGGATCAATAATCGAAGACAAGGAGATCAGGTCATGAATTTTAATGTTAACTGGCGATCTGCTTTTTAATCAATTAAAAACAATCGCAAAAGAAGTATATTAACAATGTTTGGTATTATTATTGGTATTTCTTCTGTAATCACAATTTTAGCACTTGGTCGAGGCTTTGAAAAAGATACAATTAAAAATTTAACAAAAAGTGAATCAAAAAATGTTGAAGTCCAAATAAATTTTAACCCTGATGATATAAATCTTTATGGAACAAACACCTCATTTTTTCAAGAAACAGATATATCTGCAATAAAAGAAATAGAAGGAATTAAGCATGCAGAATATACAAAAACTGAAGAAAATCAGATTTATAAGGATATCTATACAAAAGATAATAAGAAAAAAACAAACAAATTGAACTTATTTCTACCAAGGGTAAAGAAGTTACGCAAGGTAGATCATTAACGACTCTTGATAATGAGAATTTTAATAAAGTTGCCTTGATAGACTCAGTAACAGCAAAAGAACTTTTCACACTTTAAAAGCAGCTTTAAACAGAGGGATAGAATTAGATGGCCAACTATTTACAATAGTTGGTATCTTCCTAGGAGAAGAACAAGAAAATATGTTTTCTATGCCAGAAAAAAACATTCAAATTCCTAAAAATAGTTATCTTCATTATTTTAATATTGAAAACGATTCTTCTTCTCTAACGATTACACTAGATGAAGGAGTACAACCAGATAAAGTGACTACTGAAGTTATAAGCAACTTAAATGAGAAAGGTACTATGCGTGATTTGGGTGACTACCAAGTCTTAGATACCGCCATACTTACCAAAGGAATTGGTTCTATTTTAAGTACAATTACTTATTTCATTACATCTGTTGCTGGTATTTCTTTATTTATTGCAGGTGTTGGCGTGATGAACATGATGTATATTTCGGTTTCGGAACGTACCAAAGAAATAGGAATCCGTCGTGCATTAGGCGCAACAAGGAGATCTATTATGATTCAATTTTTATTAGAAGGCTTAACATTAACAGTTTCTGGTGGAATAATTGGATATTTGATAGGAATGTTGTTCGCTTATGCACTAGGAATATTAATCAAAGTTAATGTCTCTGTTGATCTGTTCACTATTTTATTAGCAGTGGGAGTGTCATCAGTTATAGGTTTATTATTTTCTGTGATGCCCGCATCAGAAGCTGCAAAAAAAGATTTGATTGATATTCTTCGGTAAATTAACAATAAAATAAAGATAATTAACAAGATATTTTTTGAATTTTCACTTGAGTACATGTGGATCACGAATAAGAATTAATTCACAAATACTCTCACATTAAAATTGAAAGGAGGTGAGCATAATGAAGTCATTTTGGAATTGGTTAACTGGTAAAGGTTCATCCTCTGGTGGATTCGGGGGTAATAGTGGTGGGGGTGCTTTTTAAAGTACTTAGCTAAAGGAATCATGGATTTAGTATCCTCTAATTGTATTAAGCTTTCTCTTTTTTGAGAAAGCTTTTTTACTATGTTTTTCTTCAAAGATTTTCAATTCCTCATCCAGAATCTGATTTTTTTCTTTCCAGGACTGAATCGCAGCTTCTTGTCTTGCCAAGTTTTTATGTCTAAGAGTACACTTAGTATACAGAAAAAACGCCGAAAAACCAGCGTTTATTTTTGTCTTCCTATTGTGTCCTTGAAGTGTACTTAAAAGTTATACTAATTTAATGAAATTATGTGTATCATAATTTCATAATTTACACATCAGACCTAAACTCAGATACTTCTTCATGTATTTTTTTAGTTTTGAAAAAATATACTAACTGGTTAGAAGTTCTAGGAATAGAACGTTTTTTATCTATTTCTGACTGCAAATAAGTTAAATCAATATCATTCGCACGTAATAAGTTTTCAATATTAGAATTTATGCTAGATACTTTTTTTAAATTCACAAAAGTTGAATACAGTTTTTTTGTAAATGGAGCGAAGGTAATAAACAATCCAAAAAACACTTCATACAGTGTAAACCCAGAGGTTGATAAAACAAGAAGTAATAGACTTACAAATATTAATATACACAAAAATGCAAAATTATTGATTCTTTTATCGAAATAAATGTTTTCTTTCATTGCTGATTTAACAGCTTCTTCTTGAGACATTTCTTTTTTTACAGTTGTATACCAGTTTTTAACACCTTTAGGTTTATCAGTTCCTGAATTTACAGTTTGGTGTTCAAAATATTTCTTATTTCTAACTTGATAAATTTTTGATATATCCACTAGTTTCTCTTGAAAATCATTATTCCAACCGTACACATAATAATCAAAACTTTTTCTTAACTCAGTAGCAATATCAGTATATTTATCTATAAAATAGTCTAGTACAAAGGAAACTAAAAACCAAATCATCATAATGTAGTTTAACAATATATTTTGCACCAAAAACATTTTTAAAACAGGAAGTGCAAGGACTATAATCCACTGTACCATATCAATATTATCGGCCTTGTTATACAAAAATCTTGCTGTAGTTTGTATCCACAACGATTTTCTTTCATTTTGTTTATCTAAAAGCTCCATAAATTAATCCCCTTTTAGTAATATATAATCCCTTTTCATTTGTGAGCGCTCTAATGGATTGGATACAATAGAATTTAATGTATTCCAATGGCAGTTCTTAAATTTCAGATTTGAATTACAAGGACATTTTTGGTTTTTGTATTTATTTTTTAATTTACCAATTTGCATGAGGTTTGAAACCTGTTGGTTGGTAGTCACATTAAAAATTTCTTTATATGACTCTATAATACCAAGATTTCCATGCTCACGATCTCCAAAAGGGAAATTTTTATATCTTTGGTAGTACTCGTATGTTCCTAAAAATTGAGCGATTAGCGTAATATACTTTGATAAAGAATAATTCGGTTTAATTTTTCTTCTTATATCTATATCTGTACCCAAACAAAACGTTCCTTTATTATCAGGATTAATATGAGGAAAATTTGTGATTTTTTTTTCTCCTGCTTCATAGACAATTGGTAATTTAGTTGGGTATTGTTTGGGTATTTCTAAATGAATTTTATTATCAATTAAAAAATTGGCTCCATTAATTGCAACGTTAGCATCAAAATTGAATAATACAATTATTGATTGATCTTTTTCTGTGAATGATATTATTTTAATCCCATTTAAAGAATTAAGCTGATTTTTAACATGTGTAAAATCTATCATTTTGCTCTCCAATGCTTGGATGAATCAGAAGTTACCGAAAATTGTTTCTTCTCTACGCTTGTTATAGGTGAGTTAATTGCAAATACATTATACAACTCAGTAATACTTCTCTCTTCATTATCTTTTTCAATTAATGTTAAAAATGTATCTTGTAAATTATCGACCCATTTAAAGAAATCCTCAGATTTTGATTGATCATCGTTCCAAGAATTTAAAAGATTATCTTTACCATTTGCCGGATTATTCAATATCCATTGACCCATGTTACGAGTAATAATATCTGAAATAGCATATCCAGTAACACCCATTCTTTCAGACATGCTATTAGTAGGGTATGTTTTAATTTGTTGCAGCTGTGTCACAACTTGCATTAGTAGATCCAACTCATTTGAAGTTGGTATCAAATTTTTAGCTAGTTTTCCAATAATTGTAGTAATGATAATTGAAGAAGGTTTGTTATCCGATTTTCGACGATAGTAAAAAACATCTCTAGTACGCTTTAATATTTTTATGATATTCAACAAATTATTGTTAAACTCACCTTCAGGTAGCTCTTCAATTGAAGCCGAATAGCTAGTACCACGATGTTCCGACAAGTATCTATTATGAAATTTTTGAATTTCATTTTCAAACCACTCTACATATCCTTTAGGATTGTTTGTTAGCCAAATATTCCCCTCGCCAAAAGTATCTGGAATAGCTACGGAACTTTTAACCAACGTAGGATTCTCTGTGATACCCATTAACACCTGGACTGTTTCATCATCTTCATGGACGCTTGGGATTATATCAATAGAAAAATTAATACCATCTTGCTCTTTAAATACAATTGTAAAACATTTATCATATTCTTCAAAAATACTAGCATATCTACTAATTTCCAAAGCATTTCTAAAGTGTTCTTTTAGTATTTCGGGACTAATTGATTCTTTCTTAATGTCGACTTCGCAAATAACATCTACATCATACGCTTGATCACTTCCGTTTTTGTAAGGTCTAATAGCAGTTTTTGTTGCAAATGATCCTTGAGCATAAAAAGAAATTTTTAAACCTGATTTTTCTTCTATTGATTTACAAACATTCGTATAGAGTTCAATTGCTCTATCTCGTTGAGTTTTTGTTAACTCAACCTTTTCTAAAATTTTATCCAGTTGTTTCTTTATCTTCTCCATTTAATGCCCTCCATTTTCATTTAAATATATATCAAAAACATTTTTAATAAAACAAATTAAAGTTCTCATATATTCTAACACAAATCCAATCTAAAATAAAGTTTTAAAAGGTATATGTTGTGAATTTAATGTAATTAAACCAAATAAAACACTATATGTAGTATCTATCTTGATTTATAAATATAAATAGTCAGTGTAAAAATCAGAAAAATGAATGTCATATAAATATTACTAAAAATTTCCATTTTGATACAAATTTCTTTTTTCTCGGTCCTATTTTTTTCCTTTAGGGGTCCCGAGCGCCAACGGGGAATTTGTATCGATAAGGAGATTTCCTTTGATCTCACATGTTATTTTGTACAATAAGGAATGCTTTCAGAATAATTCAAAAAACCAACTAGACAATAGCGGTATCTGTCTAGTCGGTTTTTTGAATGCCTGTTTTACATGTGCTAATTACATTGGCTTTAGTGATTTTCCTAAAACCTTTTATTGGATGATTCCCGTTCACCATAGCTTACTCTATTTCATTTTTCTCTAAGGTTGAATTAATCTTTCACTTTCATTAATCGTAAGCCATTTAACGTGACTAAAAGAGTCGCACCCATATCCGCCATAATGGGGTCAATGGAACATCTTTACGAAAAGTTGCGGTATAAAAACGAAAGCTAGGTTGGATTAACAACTTAGCTTTCGTTTTTTATATCTTCTATTTTTTTCAATTTCATTTTATTTATTTCTCGATAAAGCGTTCCTTGAGAAATAGTGGTAGATTCAAGAATTTCTTTAATCGAATAATCTCCACTGTCATACATTCTCATTGCTAAATTCAATTTTTCTTGAGGAATTTTTGGTCTTCCAATATTTACGCCACGTCTCCTGCTTGCAGTTATTCCTTCTTTTACACGCTCGGCTAATAAATTCCTCTCTAATTCAGCAATCACACTCATCATCTGGAGCATTGCTTTTCCGGTAGGCGTAGAAGTATCCATATTTTCTTTCAACGAAATGAATTCTACCTTTTCTTTTTCTAAGTGCTGAAGAAGAGTCAATATATCCAAAGTATTTCTACCAAGTCGAGAAATACTTTCTACAACTACTGTATCATTTGTCCGGATTATTTTTAACAGTTCTTCAATTCCTGGCCGTGACTTTTTTGTTCCAGTATATTTTTCTTTAATAATTTTTTCAACTCCATATTTTTTTAACTGATCTAATTGTCGATCTAGATGTTGCTCATCTTTTGACACTCTTGCGTATCCTATTATCATATAATTCCTCCTGATGCTCTTTTACTTTATTATCGGTAAATAACTATATTTTTGCAAGTGTTTCTTGTAAACTTATTTATAACTAGTTTTTGTAACTTAGAAAAGCTAGTTATTCAGTATCGAGTTTCAAAAAATATGAGGTTACAAAAACATTGGTTTTTGGTAAACACTCAGGGGGATTAAAATGGTAGAAATTGAACAATTGAAGGGACACCACAAAGAAGGATTTGGGAAATTTATAAATGAGCCATCTAAAGAACAACTTAATCTCTACTTTTATTTAAATGATTCTGATAAAGAGGTTATTGCAAAAATGAAAAAATCGTCCACAAAATTAGGATTCGCAGTTCAACTAGGAACCGTCAGGTTCCTCGGATGCTTTACATCTGATTTTGAAACACTTCCAATAGTGGTCATTCAGCATTTAGCTGCGCAACTAAATATTGACTACAAGGAATTTTATGGGTACACACGTAAACAAACAATTTGGCAACATATGAAACTTATACAAGACTACTATAACTATGTACTATTTACTGATAATGCAGTAGAAAAATATTTATCTGATTGGTTACTTGATCGGTCATGGTATACAACTGAGACGGATAATATGCTTTTTGATATGCTATTAAAAAAATGTTTGGATGAAAAAATTATTTTACCAGGTTTTTCTACTTTTGAACGCTTTGTATCTAAAATTATTGATTCTTCTGAAAAACAACTCTATAAATTACTTTCTGAGATTCCTGCTACATCAGAGGTAGAACGTTTGTTAGAATTATTTGATTTTGTTGGTGAGCCTATACGTGGTGCAACGCTTAAAATGGATATTTTACGAAGCCCTTTGATTGACGAAAGTCAAAAGGAGCTTATTCGTGGGTTTAATAGACTGATTATGTTCCAATCTTTTCATACAGAAAACTGGGACTTTTCTGTAATTCCTGAAGGGAAATTAAAAAAACTTGCCAGCTATGCTTTCAAAGCAAAAGCTCAAGCTATACAAAGAATGCCACTAAATCGCCAAATAGCTCATTTAGTGGCATTTGTTTATGAACATCAGAAAAAAGCAATGGACGAACAACTTTTAGCACTATCAAAATATGTAGATGCTATTTTTAGACGTGCAAAAAATAAAGAAATAAAAGATCGAATGAGAACAATAAAAGATTTAGATCGAGCTGCTCTTACGTTATCAAAAATTGTAGAACTTTTATTTGACGAATCCATTACTAACCAAGAAATTCGAAAAGTTATTTCAGATAAATTTCAAAAAGAAGAAATGGATGCAGCCATTTTTCAAGTTAAGGATATTGTTCGTAACGAGCAAGAACCCATTGCAATTAATGAACTTCGCAAAGCATTCAGGAAAATTAAAAAGTTCATCCCCTCTATTCTTTTATCCATTAACTTTGAAGATAACAATTACGGGGCAGATAGCTTAGTCGTTTGGGAAAAGATAAAAGAAGTTTTTCCAAAACCAATAACACTAGACCATTTTTATGATATTGAACCCTGTTTATCTAAAAAATGGCAATATTATATACATGAAAATCCCACTTCAGTAAATCAGTGCGTGTTAATTGCTGGGCTAGAACTTCTCTTTCAAGGATTAAAAAAGCATGACATATTTGTTACTAATAGTGAAAAATATGCAGACCCAATGAGCTATTTATTGGATGATTCTACGTGGATAGAGCAACGGGAAGTTTTGATTACTCAACTTGACTTACCTTCTTCAGGCACCTTAGCTGTACAAAAATTAAGCGAAGATTTGTCTCTATCTTTTATAGAAACACAATCAAATTGGGATGCATCTAATATGGCAAGGCTTGAAGAAATAAATGGTGAAGTAAAAATAGTTGTTTCAAATTTGAAAAAGGGAAATGAGCAGCCTAATGAAAAAGAGTTTAAATCACGTGTGCGCCAACTCATGCCTAGCATTGATTTATCCGATTTATTATTGGAAGTAAACCAACGAGTTGGGTTAACTCAATCCTTTAAACATTTAAATGAGAAAGAATCCAGAATGAAACAGTTAGATATTAGTATTTTAGCAGTATTGTTAGCGGAATCATGTAATATTGGATTTTCTCCAGTTTCCAAAAATAATATTGATAGTTTGAAGTATGATAGGCTCACCTATGTAGCTCATCAATACTTACGTATTGATACCTTAACTGCAGCTAATCAAAAAATTATTCATTCACATAAGAAATTGGAACTGGCTCTTGCTTGGGGAAATGGAGAAATGGCGTCTGCAGATGGAATTCGGTATATAACACCGCAAAGATCACTTTACTCTGCTAGTAATCCAAAATACTTTGGCAAAGGCCGAGGAATCACTTTCTATAACTTTGTTTCAGATCATTATATTGGTTTCCATGGAATGGTTGTATCAGGCACGTTAAGAGACTCTCTTTACTTATTAGAGGGACTTCTTAATCAAACCAGCGGATTACAGCCCACTCAGATAATGACAGATACAGCTGGATATAGTGACCTTATTTTTGGATTATTTGGACTACTAGGTTTTCAATTTAGTCCTAGAATTGCGAATAAACATGGTACCAAACTATGGAGAATTGAAAAAAATGCTGATTATGGTTTATTGAATGATGTTACTAAAAGTCGAATTAACACTGATTTAATTGAAGAACATTGGGAAGATATACTTCGAGTAGCAGGTTCCCTGAAATCTGGTAAAGTCAATGCAACTGAACTAACTCGAGCGTTACAACGATCTGGTCAACCAACTTCACTTGGAAAAGCAATTACAGAATATGGAAAGGTTTATAAGACCAAACATCAACTACGCTATCTTTCAGATGAAATTTATGCTCGTCAAATACTTGAACAGCTAAATAAGGGTGAATCACGTCATGCACTTTGCAGAAGTATATTTTACGGAAGAAATGGAAAATTATATCAAACTTATATTGATGGAATGGAGGAGCAGTTAACCTCTTTAAGCGTTGTAACAAATGCAGTAATTTATTGGAATACACTGTATCTTGAAAAAGTATTGGAGCAGATGAAAGTAGAAGGATATGACTGTTCAGAAGAACTTATAGGAAAATTATCTCCACTTTTATTTGAGCATATAAACTTTGTTGGTAAATATTCATTCCAGTATAATCAAGGTCTAGAAGACGGATCATTACGACCATTAAAAACACCTGATTCTCTCTAATGTTCGTGTTTATAAAGATACCGCAACTTTTCGTTCGATTGTTCCAGACAATTTTGGAGCCTTAAAGTCTAAAAAAAATAGAAATGCTGTTAAATCAGCGTTTCTATTTTTTAATAGTCGATTATACCGCAACTTTTCGTTAAGATGTTCCATTGACCCCATCTTTTGCAATTCAGCCGTTAGGTTGACGGCTAAATTCGAATCTAATTCGGTTGCGTTCGTTTGCTCGTGCCATCTGATTGACATTGTTCCCAATCGCACGTAATTGCTTGGCAATCTCCACGGCTCCTGGTCGGTCAATTTTCGGCGTGACGAGCTTAGCCCCTTGTGCCTTGCTTTTTACAAAAGCCGGCACACTCATTTGAAAAATTTCAGCGGAGCGCTTCAACTTTTCAAATTCGGATTCGCTCACTCGAAAGCTAATTTGTTTCGGCTCTTTTCGCTTCGGTTTGGCCTCCGTAAAAGGGGCCTCAAAAATCTCTCGTTCGCTCACTAGTCCCACCCCCTGTTTTTCTTCTCTGTCGTTCAGAAAGAAGCATAACACTAAGGCGCACTTGGCTGTTAGTGTTATGCTTCTTTAAGGGGTTTGGCAAGCTCTATGTTTGCTAGCCACTTCGTGGCGCAAACGACCTTGTTGGGGGACGCGCTGCTCCCCCAATCCCCCTGAAAAACATGGTCAAAACGTGTCCGTTTTGAGCCAGAAAAAGAGACGGGAAATGTGTCCATTTCGGTCTCTTTTTTTTGCAAGATCAAGCCGTTTTTTTTCGTCGTTTGCGTCGAAAAAAATGGCCCTTTATGCACTGTCTTTTTTCGGTAGTTGTCCGAAAAAAGACAAGCTCATTACATAAAAAAAAGATAGAAATTCACTTTTAAAAAAGTGAATTTCTATCTTTCGTAGTGCGTCCAAGCCGACCAAATAATGACTTCTTTTGCGTCATTATCAACCGAGTAAACCACTCGGTGTTGAATATTTAATCGTCGGGAATAGTTATCTTTTAAATTTCCGACTAGCTTCTCATAAGGCGGTGGATTTTGAAACGGGTTCTCTTTTAAAATTTCCATTATATCTTTAAATTTTTGCTCTAAATGAGCCGATTTTAAATTTTTAAGGTCTTTCATTGTTGATTTTGCTAACTTTATAGAGTATCCCAATCGATATCCTCCAATGCAACAAACTCATTTTCTTGTTCACGCTGGTGGATCACATCTGCTACGCCAGCAGATTGAAGGTATAATGTTTCTTGAATTGCGTCCCAGTCTTTTTTACTGACCATAACGGCTTCACTTTCTTCGTTTTTGCCAGAGATATAAATGGGTTCGTTAGTTTTATTGACGTCTTTCAATAGTTGATAAAAGACTTTTCTAGCTTGGCTAGGGTTTACGATAGACATAAGCTATTCCTCCCTTTAACATCTTTCTTACTATTGTAACGTACTTGTTTAAGTACGTCAAAGATGTTGTGAATACATGAAATTGCTTAGAATCATGTATTGCAAAATAAGAGATTAATTTGACAAACCGTCATAAAAATAAAAACCAGTCAAAACTAATAATATAGGTATTCCATAAGCTAAAACTCCTATTAATCGATCTACTAAAAATAAATAAAAAAATTCTTTTCAATTTTTATTTATGGTATGATATAAATAAAGTAAAGTTATTCGTCTAGGTTAATCTTATTAATACTCTTTCTCACTAGTGTTGCATGCAACACTAGTGAGAAAGAGCATTAAATATACTGCAAGGCAAGACATTTGGTAATTGAAGAATAACAAGCAAAAAAATAGCAGTCAGGTCTCTTGACAAAGTATAGTTGCTATTCTTTTTTTAGGCCCTACTTTAATGAAATTTTTGTTTGGAGGGAACGACTTCATTCCTTTGATTATTTCAGTTGAATTTAATAGAGAAGCCTGGCGTCTATTAAGAAATACTTTTCTTGATGAGCGTCAATTTTTTTAACGGAAATCTATCCTATACTAAATTCAGTAAAGAAAAAGGAGGAATCAAAGAAAGCTATTTTAAACAAACCAAAATTATAGGAGGAATAAATCATGACTGAAAATAAAGCTACTCAAGAAAGAACACCCCAAGAAAGATTGCAAGAAGAACAAGAACACAAGGAACATGTTCATCATACGAAAATTAATGCAGCGGCCATTGCGGATCATCTTTTAGGCAACATGCATACATTACATGTGAAACTGCACCAATATCACTGGTATGTAAAAGGAGCCAATTTCTTTACGTTGCATGAAAAATTTGAAGAGTTGTATAACGAAAATGAAAAATGGTTCGACAAACTTGCGGAGCGTCTAATTACTTCTGGGCATAAACCTGCTTCGACAACGGTTGAATTTGAAAAATATTCGATGCTTTCGGAAGATGCAGTTAATAAATACGCTAAAGCAGAAGACATGGTTGAAAATATTATCGAGGACTTCAGAAGCACTCGTGACCTAACTATTCGCGCGATTCGTTTAGCTCAAGACGAGGGTGACGATGCTTTAGAAGATACATTGATTGCTTTTAAAAATGACTTAGACAAGAACATTTGGATGCTGCAAGCGTTCATTGGTAAAGAAGCATTAGAAGATGATGACGCTCTTGATGAGGATGAAGATTAAGGTAAAAGTAGAAGCTGATTTAGGGATTGGAATTCTTTCCAGTCCTTTTTCCATTTTCTTGATGTGCATCAATTTTTTTGTAGTAAGAGACTTATATAATAAAAGCAGCGAATATAAACAAAATAAATAAAGGGGGAGAATGAATTGACTAAACATACCCATCATGAAATTGGCGACCACGCAGCCTGTATCCGCTTGGTTCCAATATTCAATCACTTAGAGGATAGCGCGATGAATTACATTGCTGAAAAAGCCCACACGAAACAGTATCAAAAAGGAGAGTTTCTGTTTCGTTCACAAGAAAAAGAGGATACTTTATATATTATCAATCGTGGGAAAATCCGTATTTATCGATTGGCAGACTCTGGCAAAGAGCAGCTAGTGCGGATCTTGAACCCTGGTGATTTCACCGGAGAATGGACCTTGTTCAACCCGGATGCAGTACACGAGGAATATGCCGAAGCAACCCGAGATACCGTTGTCTGTATGATTCAGCAAAAAGATGTCCAAGATTTTCTGGAACAATACCCAGCTATTTCTTTAAAACTATTGGCGGAAATGTCTAAACGGTTAGAAAGTTCAGAACGTCAAACGACACAAGTAGCCGTGGAGAGTGTCATTACCCGTTTAGTTTTGTTTTTGGCAGAAAATGTGGAACCTGAAATGGGCAACTCTCCCACCATCACCCTGTCGATGGCAAAAAAGGACATTGCTTCCTATTTAGGAACGACACCTGAGACCATCAGTCGCAAATTTGGAGAATTGGAGGACGAGGGATTGATTCAACAGCTGTCTGGGAAAAGGATCAAGATTCAGGATTTAGATGATTTATTGCTTTACAGCGAATAATCGGACACACTTTTTTCTACACGTTGGTGTTCTGTCGCTCTTCATTAACAACGGGACAGAACTCAGTGCTTTTGCTTCCATCTGTCCGTTTTTGGCTTTTTTAAGACAGAACGACCTTCATTCATTGGAAAAATAAAAGCACAAACATGATAACCCTCAAGTTTTTTTGTTTTATTTTTCTTTAAGATAGGGTTGTCGAACAAAACGTAAAAATAAGTAGGGGTGAATGTGCATTGTTTTTGGGTGATAGTTGCCATCACGTTGTCAGCAGCGGGTGCATTCTTTGTCGTCCCTTTCACCAAGAACACGATTGGCGGCGAAGCAAAAACGTCTAACGTTGTTGAGGCAGATAGGTTAGCTATGGAAAAAGAAGAGGAAGTTGTAAAAGGAGCCGGTGTAATCGGACACGGAAAAGTGGCGTATTACGAAGCGAGTGACCAGGGAGATAAAAGTGTATTCACTGTTTGGTTTCCATGGAGCTTAGCCGGAATCTTGTTCAGCATCACCATGACTAGAATGACGCGAAAAATTGAAGAAATGGAGCAAATAGAATGGGATTCGTATTAGGCGTTTTGAATCCCCATGTGGTGGAGATTGGTTCTGTTGTGATTCATTGGTATGGAGTCATTATTGCAGCGGGCATATTAGCGGCTCTCCAGTTGAGCACCAAGGAAGCAAAGAAAAAAGGTACTTCTTTGGCACTCGTTCTTGATATTTTAGCGCCCAATGTATTGTTAGCCCAGTCCATTGGTCGTTGGGGCAATTTTATGAATCAGGAAGCTCATGGTGGACCGGTTACTCGTCAATTCTTGGAAAATCTTTATTTACCTGAATTTATCATTGAACAAATGAATATCAATGGTACCTACTACCATCCGACTTTTTTATACGAGTCATTGTGGAGTTTGTTGGGCTTTGTCCTCATCGTCACTATACGGAACCGAAAACAGCTTTTGCGTCAAGGAGAAGTCGCTTTGAGTTACGTTTTGTGGTACTCAGTGGGTCGGTTCTTCATTGAAGGTATGCGAACGGACAGTTTATGGATTGGCGAGTGGATCCGCGTTTCGCAAGCCTTGTCTCTGGCCCTGTTTATTGGCGCGATTGTAGTATGGTTTATACGCAGAAAAGATTATCCACCAATTTCTTATTATTCTGATGGCAATAAGGGGCAGAAAAAGACTATTAAGATGGTGAATTGAGCAAAAAGATAAAAAGAAGTGCAAAACTTGATATGTGTCAATTTTCGTTTGCTAAAAGTGAGCTATACTACAGTTGTAAAAAGGAAAAGGCAGTGTTCATTAATCTGCTGCCGATAAAATAAAAACACATAAAGGAGATAGGAATTATGGAAAAAGCTATATTGCAATTAGAAACGTTGTCTTGTCCAAGTTGTATGCAAAAAATTGAAGGTGCCGTGAAATCAGTTAACGGTATTGATAAAGACAGCATTAAAGTATTATTCAACTCCAGCAAAGTCAAAACCAATTTTGATTCAGCTGTCACTTCGATTGAAGAGATTCAAAAAGCTATCGAAAACGTAGGCTATCCGGTCCTTAAAGCAAAAGTCAAGGCCGCTTAACAGATTAAATGAACTAGGCAATTCTGGAAGAAAAGCTATTTTTCCAGGATTGCTTTTTTTGTTGCAATCCGATTCGAGGTGCTTAGAAACGATAAAAGAGAACTTTCTAAACTTGATGTCAGTCAATTAATTAGTTAGGCAATTATCTTATACTGTGTTTATCAATAAAAGAGAAATTAAATTTGGAGGGAAAAAGCATGCAACAATATATATTAAGCAAGAAAAATGTTATCACCGTCATCAGTGGATTGTTAATCGTACTCGGTTTCTTCAGTCACTTTGTTTTAGAAAACGTAGGACTTTCAGAGTGGTCTTTGATCATCGCCTCTGTCTTTGGGATTACGCCAATTGCCATTCAAGCGTTTCAAGCAATGAAAGTCAAAGTCATCAGTATTGATGTCTTAGTCAGTATTGCAGCGATTGGTGCGCTTTTTATTCAAAATTATGAAGAATCGGCTATTGTCACGTTCTTATTCTTATTCGGACACTACTTGGAACAACGAACATTGAACCAAACGCGATCTGCTATCAAAGAATTGACTGAAATGGCACCCGAAAGCGCCTTGAAACAAATGGATAATGGCGAATTTGAAGAAGTAGAAGTGGATGATGTAGATGAAGGGGATATCTTGCTCGTTAAAACGGGTGCGAAAGTTCCAGTAGATGGTACAGTCCTTACGGGTGAAGGGCATATCAATGAAGCTAGCATTACAGGTGAAGCTGTTCCGGTCAACAAGCTAGCTGATGCAGAAGTTTTTGCAGGAACCATTTTAGAAAACGGAACGATTCAAATCAGAGCTGACCGAGTTGGTGAGGACACCACATTTGGAAAAATTATTGAACTCGTGGAAGAAGCACAAGATTCTAAATCCGAAGCGGAACGGTTCATTGATCGCTTTTCTAAATACTACACACCAGCTGTCTTGGTTCTGGCAATTGTTGTATGGGCGTTCAGTCAAAATATTGAGTTAGCAATCACCATCTTGGTTCTAGGTTGCCCAGGCGCATTAGTTATCGGAGTGCCTGTCTCAAACGTTGCCGGTATTGGGAATGGTGCTCGTAACGGTGTTCTTTTAAAAGGGAGTGAAGTCATTCAAGACTTCAGCAATGTGGATACAATTGTATTTGATAAGACAGGTACTTTAACTGTCGGAAACCCAACCGTTGCAGCGACTGAACTGTATGAAAAAGATTCTGCTGAAACGCTTGGCTATCTGGCCAGTGTGGAACGGGAATCAGATCATCCATTAGCAAAAGCGGTCTTAAATCAAATTGGAGAAACAAATTTTTATCCTGTTGAAGGAACTGAAGTCGTGAAAGGCGGCGGAATCGTTTCAAGTGTAGCTGGACATAGAGTGGCTGTTGGGAATGTGGCCTTGATGGAAAAAGAAAATGTCACTCTCAGCAAAAAAGTGCAAAAAGATGTCAAACGGTTTGAACAACAAGGGAACTCTCTCGTTTTGACAGCGGTCGACGGTGAATTAAAAGTACTGATGGGCATTCGCGATCAAGTCCGTCCGGGTGTGAAAGCTAATTTGCAGGAATTAAAAGACTTGGGCGTGAAAAATCTAGTCGTTCTTTCAGGAGATAACCAAGGAACCGTTGATGTGGTCGCCGGCGAACTTGGTTTGACCGAAGCTCACGGCCACATGTTGCCGGAAGACAAATCGGCTTATATCGGAAAACTTCAACAACGTGGTCAAATTGTAGCCTTTGTTGGAGATGGCGTTAACGATAGTCCGTCCTTAGCTTTAGCAGACATTGGCATCGCAATGGGAAGCGGAACGGACGTAGCGATTGAAACATCCGATGTCGTTTTAATGAACTCGAACTTCAGCAACTTGCCTCACGCATTAGGAATAGTAAAAGCCACCGCAAATAATATGAAACAAAATATCGCGATTTCAATTGGAGTAGTGTTGGTCTTGTTGACCAGCGTCTTCTTCAGCGAATGGATGAATATGTCTATCGGAATGTTGGTTCATGAAGGTAGTATCTTGGTGGTAATTTTCAATGCCATGAGATTAATGAAGTATAAGTTGAAAGGTCGAAAAGAACAAAAAGAAGTATCAGCACCTGCAGAGAAAGTAAAAATATCTTAAGAATAAATTAGAAGAGGCTGAGACAATAGTCCATCCTTGAAATGACAAAAGCGGAAACTCAGATTTTTAAATCTGGGATTTTCCGCTTTTTTGAGTTTAAAAAATCTAATAATAAAATTTAAATTCCTATTAAGTTGTAACACATGAAATTGGATAAAATCGTGTATCGAGAATCCTATACCTATAGGGTTCTTTTTTTATACCGGTGTCCAACACATGATTGTGTGGTATACTAAACAAAATCATGTATCACTTTTGTGAGAGGAGAGGGCTTTTAAATGAGTTACAACGTCCAACCATTACGGACTCAACAAGAAATAAACGACTTTTTATTCTGTTTAAGGCGCAATAAAAACGCGGATCGGGATGTTTTTCTGTTTTTGATTGGCAATTAATAGCGGTTTACGCATGTCGGATATCGTAAAATTGAAGAAACAAGATCTGATTTCCTCCAAAAATCCCCGAATCGTCGAGAAAAAAACAGGCAAAACCCGTATTTTGTATTTGAGTAGTCTGCAGGACTTGATCCAAGACTATACAAAAGACTCAGAACCAGAGAATTATTTGTTTCCGAGCACCAAAGGTGGTCATGTAGAAGTCAATACGGTCTACCAAATGTTTCAAAAGGTCGCTAAGCTCTTAGGAAGAGACGATATTGGCACGCACACGCTGCGTAAGACGTTTGGTTACCACTATTATAAGAAAACAAAAGACGTGGCCACTCTGATGGAAATAGTTGGCCATAGCAACGAGAAGATTACGAAACGTTATATTGGAATCAATGAAGATGAAATCAGCGAGACCTTATTTAATTTCAGATTAGGTTTTTAATATTCTTTTAGGTATATTTTTACTAATTCTATAAAAATTCAATTTTAAATACTCCTCTTATATTTTTTTGTTGACATACTATTCTACAAATGATATTATTTGTATGTATAAATCTAATTTAACTTGCTCTTCTTGCTTATGTTTTAGAATGAGAGCTATTTAAATCTGAACAGGCGGTGGACATGTAAAAGGTCCATGCAGCCGGGCTGCAATTTTTGTGGCAGCAGAGTATGTAAATAATAAGGGCATACCTGTGGGACAGTTAATTCTGTTCTATAGGTGTGCCCTTTTTTATGTTTATTTGTGAAAAAAGGAGAGTGAGAGTATTAGACGTGCTGTTTTATTGAAAACATGCTAGTAAGTAAAAATTATAAAATAGGAAGAGGGTTTTAGAAATGGTTCATTATCTAACAAAAAGTAGGCAAGGTCAGTTTTTAGTTATCGGTGTTCTGTTTACGATTTTAGGGTTTGTATTTATCCGACTAAATGGTGCGTACAGTTCCACATCCTTTTATATTGCGATTTTCTTTTTAGGCTTCTACGCGGCAAAGGACGCTGTTGTTAATACTGTCAGAGATCGCTCACCAAACGTGGATTTACTCATGGTACTGGCTGCTGTTGGTGCAGTAATCATTAATTTTGAGTCAGAAGGAGCGGCCCTACTACTGATATTTGCTGCAGCGGAAGCGTTGGAGGACTATTCAACGGATAAATCTACCAGCGCCATTTCAGAGTTAATGGCGCAAGTACCGGATACCGCTCAGGTTCTAAAAGAAAACGGGGATGTAGTGGTTACCCCTACGGAGGAGTTAGCAATTGGAGACATTGTCGTGGTATCAAAGGGTGCGCAAATTCCCATTGATGGTTTCATCGACCGAAAAGCAATCGTGAATGAAGCAGCTTTAACAGGCGAATCGATTCCTGTAGAAAAAGAGTTAAAGGATGAAGTTTTTGCCGGAACAATTAACGAAGGAAATGTTTTTCATGTAGAAGTAAACAAAAAAATGGATGAAACCATGTTTTCAAATATCATCCGGATGGTTGAAGAAGCGCAAAACAGACCTTCTCGAATCGCCAAGTTTATTGATCGTATCGAAAGCAAATATGTGATCGGTGTTCTCATCATCGTACCCATTTTCATCTTTGTTCTCTATCAGTTCTTGGGACTGTCATTGGAAGAGGCCTTTTATCGAGGAATGGTGCTTTTAACAGTGGCCAGCCCATGTGCATTATGTGCCTCCGTTACACCAGCTACGTTAAGTGCGATTAGTAATGGAGCCAAAAATGGTGTGCTTTTTAAAGGTGGAGCTGCCATGGAAGCGTTGAGTACGATGGATATTTTATATACAGATAAGACTGGAACATTGACTTACGGTGACTTCCAAGTAGTAGATTATGCTGTGGATGAAGATGTTTTAAAAGAAGTCATTTATATGGAGCAGCAATCCAGTCATCCGATCGGAAGAGCAATCGTTTCTGCCTTTAAGGATATCGACCTAACAGAAGTTGAGCAATCGGAATCGATTGAAGAAATTGCTGGATCAGGGATTAAAAAAGGGGATATCTTAGTAGGGAAACCGGGTGCTTTTAAGCACTATGATAAATTTAACCAGTTCCAAAAAGTATTGGAAAAAGGGGATACGAGCATATTGGTAGCAGATGGCAATGAAGTGGTAGGTTACTTCTCATTCCGGGATCAAATTCGCCCGCAATCAGCGAGTACGGTTGCAGATTTCCAAAAAGAGGGGATTAAAGTTTGTCTTTTAACGGGAGATAACGAGAAGGTGGCTGCCCAAGTTGCCAAGCTTGTAAAAGTAGATGACTATATTGCTTCGATGTTACCGGAAGATAAAATAGAATTTGTAATGAATAGCCAAGGAAAAGAAGAAGTCGTTGGGATGATTGGTGATGGGATTAACGATGCGCCCGCTCTAGCAAATGCAGACATCGGGATTGCGATGGGGAGTGGCTCCTCAGTAGCGATGGAATCTTCTGATGTCGTTATAGTGAAGAATGATTTATCTAAATTGTTTTATAGCTATAAGCTAAGTAAAAAGTTAAATGGTATTATTATTCAAAATGTCATTTTCTCTCTCGTTGTCATTGTCACATTGACCACTTTAAATATGTTCGGCGTTCTTGGGCTCCCATTGGCGGTCCTTTTCCATGAGGGTTCAACAATTTTGGTTATCTTGAACGGGCTACGTTTATTGCAAAAGGAGAAAAAAGTGTAGCCTCAATGTAATTAAATAAAAGACAAGTTGATACTAAAACAGAGTGAGAAAACGGGGATCTAGGAATCAATCTTAATTTCCTCCTTTTCTTACTCTATTTTTTATAAAAAAATAAACTTTTCAATAACAAACTTCTCTAGAAAAAAGGAGCTTTTAATTCTTTAATTGTTTGCTTTCGGTATAAAATTCTTTGTATGCCATGTAACTAGCCATAACAGATGCAATACTTGTTGTAGAAAGCAACATAAAGGTAACCATAATCTGGTACTTTATTGCATGTGTTGGATCTACACCAGCAAACATTAATCCTGACATCATTCCGGGTAAACTAACGATTCCTATTGTTTTTGCAGACTCTATGGTAGGCAACATACCTGAGCGAATACTGTCACGTACGATTGTAATAGAGGCTTGTTTTAAATTTGCTCCTAGAGCTAACTTTTCTAATACTTGTTGACGTTGGTCTTTAAATTTTGCATTTAAGTTTCGATAACAAATTCCAATCGCAATCATTGAATTACTAGCAATCATTCCTGATATTGGAATCACCTGCGAAGGAATGAATAAAACAGCTCCCGATAGAAGGAGCACTACTAAAGTCAAACTAGTTGCTGTTAATATAGCAATAAACGATATTTTAAATGCATTTGATATGCCATTGCTTTTCTTACCAGCATTAAAAGAGGCGTTAAAAATAATGACTAAAACAAGTGCTAATGTCACAATAATATTATTTAAATTAAAAACGTAGCCCAACAAAAAACCAACTGCAACTAATTGAATAACTGCTCGAACCACACCGATTAAAATATCTTTACCTAATCCTAATTTTTCTTTATAAACAACAATAAGTGCTATTCCAACCAAAGCTGTTGCAAATAATAAAGATGCATTATTAATAGCTAAGTTCATTTAGGTTCCTCCATTTCTCCATTAACTAAGTGGACAATACGATTTGAAGATTGAATCTCTACTGTATTATGTGTGACCCATACTATCGTAATGCCTTGCTCTTGATTTAGATTACGGATCAAGGAACGAATAATAGTCTGATTTTCTTCATCCAATGCGCTTGTCACTTCATCTAGCAATAGAACCTTAGGCATAAACAATATATTACGAATTAACGCTACTCTTTGCTTTTCACCGCCAGATAATGCATGGACTGATTTAGTTAGGTACTCTTTTCCTAAACCAACGCTTTTTAAAGCAGATAAGGCCTTTTTTTCATTAAAAGGCTGATTTCTAATATCATAAGGAAACGTTAAATTATCTTTTACTGTTTCTCCAAAAAGAGTCGCCGTTTGAAAACAGTAGGATACTTCTTTTCGGTAATCAGTCGGTTCATATTCTTCAACTGGTTTATTTTGATAACATAATTTGCCTTCGGTGGGCGATAACATTGAGGCAATAATTTTTAATAATGTACTTTTACCACTACCAGATGGACCTGTAATCGTTAAAAAATCTCCTTTTTCAATAGTTAGAGTGATACCTTTTAAAATAGTTTTACCATCTACCTCGAATTCTAAATTTGTTGTTTTTAATAATGGTGCCTCCATATATTTACCTCCTCAAATCGTTCATATGTAGGTTTATTTCAAAAAAATAAAAAAGAACCCAAAAATAAAAGTAGAACTCAAATTTTTGGGCTTAAATCATTATTTTTTCAGTAATTTTTTTTAATGTTCGTTTGGATCATTTTTTGCATCTTCATGGGTTGGATGAACGGTTCCTTCAATATGATCAGGTCCAGCATAAATGGTATATAACTTTAAGGGAGTATCTCCAGTGTTTTTGATATTATGCCACATATCTGCTGGAACAAAAACTGCCTCATCTTCAGAAACGGATTGTTCAAAATTCAAGTTGTCTTCGGACGGTCCCATAAGGCATAATCCTTGCCCTTCTTCGATACGAATAAATTGATCGATTCCTTTATGCACTTCTAAACCAATATCATCGTTCGGTTGAATAGTCATTACCGTTACTTGTAATTTTTCTCCTGTCCATATTGTTGTCCGATAATTATCGTTTTGCACAGTAGCCTCTTCAATATTGACTACATAAGGTTTTTTGCCATGATCTTTAAAATCAATACTCATTATCCTAATCCCTCCGTTTTTACACTAATTATTTAATAATATTTATTACAATCTAATTTTATCTTATCATTATCTAAAAAGCAAGTATTTTAAATCCTATTTTAACATTTACTTAACATAATCACCCATTAAACCAAGTAGCTCCGTCGCTCATGTTGTGACGGAGCTACTTGGATTACCACCAGTTATATAATTATGAAAAGTCACGCGCATTACTGATTTCCTTGTATAACCGTACTTCTTCTCGTTCTAGATCTTCTCCAATAGGATTAATAATGAATGTGGAATACCTATGTTCAAGCTGATTCATCAACGAAACTAACGTTTCATTTTTTCTTCTTTTAGGTAAAAATAAAGCTTTTTGATAAGACTCTGCAATTAAATCTAAGTCTGTCTGAGTCATTTTCATCCCTGCTTTCTTATAAGTTGTTACTTATTTTATTGACCTACATAAAAAATATTTAAAGTCACTAGTTTTTTTTATTTTTTATTTTTTCTGGATAGGATTTTTTCTTTTTTTGTTCTGAACCTATTAATTTTATTTCTTCTACTACTTATTCTTAATTATATAGCTAAACTAAAAAATTAAACATTAAAAAAATTATCAAGTTGCAGAATAAGTTTTCCAGTGAGTTATAACGCCCAACCCATAGTTCTTACTACTCTTTTGTTTTTTTATTTTATAAAGTGTTTTCTCTAAAAGATATTGCATCATTTCCAGCAACTATAATATGATCTAACACTTCTATTCCTAGCAATTCTCCTGCTGCAAAAAATCTATCTGTAAGCTCATAATCTTCAATTGATGGATCAGTATTTCCACTAGGGTGATTATGATAAATCAGTATTCTTGCTGCATTATTCAACAAAGCACTTCTGAATATTTCTCTTGGGTGCGCTATGCTGCTATCTAGTGATCCACTAAACACTTTGTGAATAGCATTGATTTTATTTTTAGTATTTAGTGCAACTAAAAGTAACACTTCTTGAGCTTCGTCTCCTATTTCGTCAATTCCTATTTGTTTAGCTATCGTAGTACTAGTAATCATTGTATTGTATTCAACTGGTCTTTCTACAACAGTTTGTTTTACTCTCACCACTTCTTTTATTAATTGTACTGATTTTTTCCCCTCTATCTCTTTTACTGTTTTCATTTTGTACCTCTGGATATATACTAATAAAGTAGACAGTATTTTTAATGGTATACTGTTTATAAGTAGACACTAAAACGAAAGGAATGATTCAAATGTCCAATTACAAAAAATATGATGAAGAATTTAAGAAAAGCCTTGTTAATCTTTACCATGGAGGTAAAACACAAACTTCGTTGTGTAAAGACTATGGCGTTTCCTTTACAGCGTTATCCCGCTGGGTAAAACAATATTCTGAAGTTCAAATTGAAGATGGTTCTATCCTTACTGCTAAACAGATTAAAGACTTACAGAAGAAAAATGCTTTATTAGAAGAGGAAAACCTCATCTTAAAAAAAGCGATTGCCATCTTCACGCCACACTCAAACAACGATTAGATGCGGTTCATTTATTACGTTTTGATCATTCTATTGTGCGCCTTTGTAGAGTCTTAAACGTAAATAGAAGTACCTATTATAAACACTTTGACCCAACTCCTGCTCCTAGAACTGTTGAAAATCAACAGCTTCGACAAACCATTTTTTCTATCTATATGGATTCTAAAAAACGATTAGGTGCTGCGAAAATAAAAGTTGTTCTTGAGCGTGATTTTGGAATTTTCATTAGTGTTGGGCGAGTGTACCGATTAATGAAATCAATGGATTTGCCAAAAATGTCTACAGCTAAGCCGAAATTTTTATATGCGAAACCAAAGGTTTCTTTAGCTTACTCAAATCACTTAAACCAACAATTCAATCCGACTGAACCGAATCGAGTTTGGACGAGCGATATTTCTTACATTCCTGTTAATAAAGGGTTTGTTTATCTCTGTGTCATTTTAGATTTATTTTCCAGGAAAATTATAGGATGGCGCGTTCGTCCAACTATGGAAGCTTCTTTAGTCCTTGAGACACTTGAAACAGCTGTGAATCAAAGAAATCCCAAAGAGCCTGTTCTATTCCATACAGATCGTGGAAGCCAATACTGTGCGACTAGTGTTCGTCAATTTTTAGACACACATAACCTCGTTCCATCTTATTCCAAAGCAGCTTACCCATGGGATAATGCCGTAAACGAGTCTTTTTTTAAATATATGAAAAAAGAAGAACTGAACCGCAGAACATTTAGAACAATCCAAGAAGTTGAACAATCTTCATTTGAATATATAGAGGGTTTTTACAATTCAAAACGCCCCCATTCAGCAAACAATATGATGACCCCGAATGAAAAAGAAAAAATCTATTTTGGGTCTATCTAAATTGTATCTATTTTTGTGTCTACTTTATTGACATCTGTCCACTCCCTTTTCTTTGTTGTATTAAAAGTACGCTTTTAATATTCAAATCATTTTTTTATATCACTTATTGTAATTAGGGAAAAAGAACCGTTTACTGCTAAAACAGTAAATGGTTCTTTTACAAATTGTTTTAAATAAGATAAAAAATCAATAAAGCTAATTGGATAGGCATATACATGTTTTTTACCGACATATCTTTTGTTATTTACACTTACCGATCTGCCAAGAGGGGGTCCCGAGCGCCAACGGGGAATTTGTATCGATAAGGAGATTTCCTTTGATCTCACATGTTATTTTGTACAATAAGGAATGCTTTCAGAATAATTCAAAAAACCAACTAGACAATAGCGGTATCTGTCTAGTCGGTTTTTTGAATGCCTGTTTTACATGTGCTAATTACATTGGCTTTAGTGATTTTCCTAAAACCTTTTATTGGATGATTCCCGTTCACCATAGCTTACTCTATTTCATTTTTCTCTAAGGTTGAATTAATCTTTCACTTTCATTAATCGTAAGCCATTTAACGTGACTAAAAGAGTCGCACCCATATCCGCCATAATTGCAATCCATAATGTTAACCACCCTGGAATGACTAGCAAAAGAGCAATCAGTTTGATGACCAAGGAAAATGTGATATTTTGCTTAATAATTTGGAGTGTTTTTCTACTCAACTTTACCGTGAAAGGTAATTTTTGTAAGTCGTCTCCCATTAAGGCAACATCAGCTGTTTCAATGGCTGTGTCAGTTCCTGCTCCGCCCATTGCAATTCCAACCGTGGCCGCTGCTAAGGCTGGCGCATCATTAATACCGTCTCCAACCATGGCTACTTTACCAAAGTTTATTTTCAACTGTTTAATGTAATCTAATTTATCTTGGGGCATTAACTCACCTTCTATTTCAGAAACACCTACCTGTTGGCCAATTGCTTGCGCTGTGGCTTGGTTATCGCCAGTCAACATAATAGTTTTTTCAATCCCCAGCTCATGAAGTCGTTTAATAACATGTTGACTGGATGACCTAACCTCGTCGGCAACTGCCACTATAGAAATCAGGTTCTGATTTGTTCCAAAAAGCATAGCAGTCTTCCCTTTAAGTTGTAAGTCACTCACTTGTCGATGAATGGAGTCAGTAAATTGCGATGTTAGTAATTCCTTAAATAAAACGGGACTTCCAACATAATAGGTGTTACCATCTACAGTTCCTCTAATCCCTTTTCCTGTGATGGATGTAAAATCGTTCACATTAATACTAGTTAAATCCATTTCTCTCGTTTCTCCATACTTAATAATGGCTGAAGCAAGGGGGTGTTGAGATAATTGTTCCAGTGCTGCCATGATGGTATAGTTTTTATTTTGTTGAATGTTTGTGGCTTCTGTTAGTTCAATATAATCAGTGACCACCGGTACACCTTTTGTCAAGGTACCAGTTTTATCGAACGCAATGGCTTTTAGCCCACCAATTTCTTCTAAATACACGCCACCTTTTACCAATACGCCATTTTTAGCTGCATTTCCAATGGCAGTGACGATGGCAACAGGAGTTGAAACAACTAAGGCGCAAGGACACCCAACCACTAATACAGATAACCCTTGATACACCCACGTTTCCCAGTTTCCACCAAACAGCAATGGCGGTACTGTTGCAATCAGTGCGGCGATCACAATAATGGCTGGCGTATAATATTTAGCAAATGTATCAACAAATGCTTGAGCTGGAGCACGTTCACCTTGTGCCTCCTCAACTAAGTGAATAATTTTTGAAATCGTGGTATCTTCTACTCGTTTTGTGACCGCAACTTCAAGCAATCCTTCTTCATTTAACGTTCCAGCAAAAACGGAATCATCGATGTTTTTTTTGACAGGAATAGATTCACCAGTAATCGCTGCTTGATTGACGGCTGAATAACCTTTCACAACGTGACCATCCATCGCAATTTTTTGACCAGGTTTTATAATCATAATGTCGCCAATTTGAATGTCATCTACATGAACCATTCTGTCGGTGCCCGAGCGTCTCACAAGTGCTTCTTTTGGCGCAATATCCATTAGGGAACGAATAGATTGTCGTGCCTTATCCATCGAGTAACGCTCAAGCGCCTCGCTTACTGCGAATAGAATCACCACAATGGATCCTTCTGCCCATTCACCAATGAAAGCAGCTCCAATAATAGCTATTGTCATCAGTGTCTCCATTGTAAATTCAAACTTCAATAAATTTTTGAATCCTTCCTTAAAGAGAGAATAGCCTCCTATGAAAATTGCAAAAATAAATAGTACCTTAGTAAGATAAAAGTCCTCCCCATTCATGATCTGTGACGCATACCCCACTGTAATAAATAATCCAGAAAGCAATAATCGCCAATTTTTTTTAATAAATGATTGATGGTCAGTAAAGTGCTCTGGATCAGTAAAGGATTCTTTCTCTGGAATGATTTTCAAGTGTTCAAATGCTCCAGCCTGTTCAATTTGTTGCATACTTGCTTCACCTGTTACCGTGATTTTTGATGCGCCAAAGTTTACAATAGCTTCTGTTACACCCTCAATTTCTTTTACGTTCCGTTCAAATTTTGCCGCACAATTTGTACAGCTTAATCCATCCACTCTATAAACAGTCTTTTCTGCCATTAGACTCCCACTCCTTCAAAATTAAGTAATATAAGTTTTACCTGTTCTCTAACCCTTTCATTCGCAAGAGAATAATAAACAAGCTTTCCATCTTTTCGATAGTTCGCAAGCCCTTGCTTCTTTAAAAAGCGTAAATGGTGGGACGTAGCGGCAACTGTTGCTTCGACAATATTAGCTAGATCGCATACACAAAGTTCATTTTCTGTCAGTAATGCATACACAATTTTAACCCTTGTTTCATCAGACAGAATTTTAAACATTTGACTGATAATTGTAACTTCTACGGTTTCCAGTCCACCCTTCACCCGTTTTACTTTTTCTTCATCAATACAAGTAATTTCGCAAATATCTACAGTCATATTCAGTTTCTCCTTCCAACATTCAAAGAGAAGCTTGAATGTTTATAGGGGCAATTATACTCTGTTCCAATCTGACAGTCAAGTGTTCGTTTGAATAATAATTGACTACTATAACCAGTACCTTAAATGGTCGTTTATGGCACTTTTTGAATTCACCAGTTTTCCACACGTTTTAGTCCTAAATTCGGTGCTAAAACTCGTTCTTTTTTCAAAGTACCTATATAGTTATTATTGATGAGTTATGGTACATTTAAGTCATCAATAATAAGGGGGCTTCTTATGATTTTTGGCTATGCTCGAGTGAGTACAGAAGATCAAAATTTAGATTTGCAAATTGATGCACTCACCCAACACGGTATCGATAAACTATTCCAAGAAAAGGTGACAGGTTCAAAACGAGATCGCCCACAATTGGAAGACATGATAAAGGGATTACGTGAAGGTGACTCAGTGGTCATTTATAAACTCGATCGAATTTCACGTTCAACTAAACATTTGATTGAGCTTTCAGAAACGTTTGAAGAGCTTGGCGTTAATTTTATCTCTATTCAAGATAACGTTGATACTTCTACTTCCATGGGAAGGTTCTTTTTCCGAGTCATGGCTAGTTTAGCAGAGTTGGAACGTGACATTACGATTGAAAGAACCAAATCAGGTCTTGAAGCAGCAAGGGCGCGTGGAAAAAAAGGAGGACGACCAAGTAAAGCCAGTCAATCAATTGAGTTGGCTTTGAAAATGTACGATAGTAAGGAATATTCAATTAATCAGATTCTTGATGCTTCTAAACTGAGTAAAACAACCCTATACCGCTATCTTAATGGAAGGAAAAACTAACTTATGGCATTAAAGAAAATTTTAACAGCAGCACAGCGGGAGCAACTTCTTTCTGTCGATCACTTATCTGAAGAGGATTTTCAAGCTTATTTCAGTTTCTCTGACTCTGATTTAGATATCATCAACCAACACAGAGGGGATATCAATAAGTTAGGGTTTGCCATTCAGCTCTGCTTGGCACGATACCCTGGGTGTTCGTTGAGTAACTGGTCCATCCAATCAGACCGTTTAATCTCTTATGTAAGGCGCCAGTTACATCTTGACTCAATTGAACTGGCCTTATACGCCCATAGGAACACACGTGCCAATCACTTTAATGAAATATTAGAAACATTTAGGTATCAGCGTTTTGGAAGTGTCGACACACGCAATCAATTAATAGCATTTCTTATTAAGCTGGCATTAGAAAATGATGACTCTACCTATCTCATGAAAAAAACATTAGGCTTCCTCACCCAAAATCGAATTATTTTTCCATCGATAGCGACACTAGAAGACATTATCAGCCATTGTCGTGAGAAGGCTGAAAGCACACTGTTTTCAATTCTTCTGGATTCACTAACAGAAACACAAATCGAGAAATTAGATGAGTTGTTTCTAGTATATAAAGAAACGAAGATGACTAAACTCGCCTGGTTAAAAGATATCCCTGGCAAAGCCAATCCAGAGAGTTTTATGACCATTTGCAAAAAAGTTGAGACGATTACGGTTCTTGAACTAGGAACAATCAATGTGTCGCATATTCACCGAAATAGATTTCTTCAGTTAGCACGATTAGGTGATAATTACGATGCCTATGATTTTTCTCGTTTTGAATTCGAAAAAAAGTATTCCTTACTCATTGCTTTTTTAGTGGATCATCATCAGTATCTGATCGATCAGCTCATTGAAATTAATGACCGGATTTTAGCGGGGATTAAACGAAAAGGGATGCACGATTCGCAAGAACTGTTGAAAGAGAAAGGGAAGTTGGCGACTGAAAAATTAGAACATTATGCGTCTCTGATTGATGCACTTCATTTTGCAAAAGACAACGACAGTGATCCTTTTGACGAAATAGAACGAGTTATCCCCTGGCATGACTTAATCCAAGATGGAGAAGACGCTAAACGAATTACTGGTAAGAAAAATCACGGATATTTAGAAATGGTGAGAAATAAAGCCACTTACCTTAGAAGATATACCCCAATGCTTTTAAAAGCACTCTCGTTTAAAGCAACCTCATCTGCACAACCAATTCTTACAGCGCTTACTCAAATAAATGAGTTAAAAAACGATGGTAAACGGAAAATACCAGCAAACACATCCATTGAATTTGTGAGTAAAAAATGGGAACGTCTTGTTCAACCTGAAGAAGGAAAAATAGACCGATCCTTCTACGAGTTGGTAGCGTTCACAGAGTTAAAAAATAATATTAGATCAGGAAATATTTCGGTAGAAGGAAGCTTAGCCCATCGAAACATTGATGATTACTTAATCAGTTCCGATGCTTGCGTTAACTCACTCACTATTCCAGATACATTTGATGATTATTTGACTTCTAGGGGCGCAATATTGGACTCACAACTACGATATTATTCGAATTCTGGCAAAAGTTCAGCCAAAATGGTGCTAAAAAAATTGGAGAAAGTTACACCAGATGAAGCAGAGGAATATAGAAAAAAACTTTATTCAATGATTCCCAAAATAAGATTAAGTGACCTATTAATAGAAGTGGATAGCTGGACTCAATTTTCGCAAGAATTTATCCATGATTCAACTGGAAAGCCGCCAAATGAACGAGAAAAGAAAATTGTTTTTGCCACTTTATTAGGATTAGGAATGAATATTGGGCTTGAGAAAATGGCCCAATCCACCCCCGGAATTACTTATCCTCAATTGGCGAATACTAAACAATGGCGGTTTTATAAAGAAGCCTTAACCTGTACCCAATCTATTTTGGTTAATTTTCAATTAGGAATTCCTATAGCTGATTTTTGGGGAGAAGGTAAAACGAGTGCTTCCGATGGAATGCGTGTACCAGTAGGTGTATCCGCCATTAAGGCTGACGTGAATCCACATTATAAAAGCTTAGAGAAAGGCGCCACAATGATTCGGTCAATCAATGACAGAAATACCTCACATCATGTTGAAGTTGTTTCGACCAACACGAGAGAAGCGACTCATACATTAGATGGCTTGCTTTACCACGAAACAGATTTAGATATTGAAGAACATTTCACTGACACAAACGGATATACTGATCAAGTGTTTGGCATGACCGCTCTACTAGGATTTAATTTTGAACCCCGTATTAGGAATATAAAAAAGGCACAATTATTTTCTATAAAGCCAACTTCAGAATACCCTGATTTATTAGAGCTCATCAGTGGTAGGATCAATATAAAAACTATTGATGAAAGTTACGAAGAAATTAAACGAATCGCTTATTCCATTCAAACTGGTAAAGTCTCAAGTTCGCTAATTTTAGGAAAGCTAGGTTCTTACGCACGAAAAAATAAGGTAGCTACCGCTTTAAGAGAATTGGGACGGATTGAGAAGAGTATTTTCATGATAGATTATGTGACAGATGATAGCTTAAGACGTAAGATTACCCATGGTTTGAATAAAACGGAAGCCGTAAATGCTTTGGCAAGAGAACTATTTTTTGGTCGCCGAGGTAAATTCATGGAACGTGATATTCGTCGGCAACTTCAAAGTGCAAGTGCACTAAATGTTTTAATAAATGCTATTAGTATATGGAACGCCGTCTATTTACAAGAAGCCTATGATTATCTAGTGAAAATAGATCCAGAAGTAACCAACTATATGAACCATATTTCTCCTATTAATTGGGAGCATATTACGTTTCTTGGTGAATACAAATTTGATTTGTTATCTATTCCCAAGAGGTTGAGAAAATTAAACATAGAAAAATAGAGAGTCGTCAAACGTTGATATTACGGGAATTTGTAATCCTTATCGATACAAATTTCCCGTAGGCGCTTGGGACCCCCTTTACTATTTTAGTAAAATTCTTTTTTCTATTCATTCTATAATCCACAACAAATAAAGAAACTATATTATTTAATCTAGGGAATTGACCGAATAGGGAGATTTCCTGTGAGTTGGCGCCAACGGTGGTGGCGGTCGGAGTCAGCCGACTCACAAGCTTAGGTGCTAGTTAAAGCTACGAGTACATTAAAAAAATACTGCGCTCGTCTAGTTAGGACGTTCACAGTATTTTTTAGTATCTATATGCTTATTTAACTAACTCGTTCAATTTCTTTTTTCCATTTATTAATAGCCTTTTTTACGCTACTAGGTATCGCTTCTTTGTTATATTTCCCCTGTGTCTGAACAACTTTTCGATTCTGATATTCCATTGTAAAATAGGGTTTGTTAATTTCATTTTTCTTTCGAATAAATAAAATAGTGGTTTGCCCTTTGCTGTGTTGGTCTAGATAGTAGTTACTACCTACACAATGATGTAGAACATTTCCCTCATTTACAATTTCTTGTAAGTCTTTAGGAATAAGAAATACAAATTCGTCAATTTCCTTTTCCATTTTTAACAGTTCCATTTTACGTTGTTTGTATCCCTCTTCTTCCAATTCTTTTTTTATCTTATTAATGGTATCGACTGCATTATCATGGGCTGATATTAAATCATCTGGAAACACAATGTTATCATTATTTAACTGTAATTCCAGTTCAAGTAGCATTTGGATATAATCCATATAATAGGAAAAGGAAAGATTGGTTTTAATGACATACTTTTGGAATTTTGTAAGATTAATTTCTTTTGGTAACCTCTTGAATTGCTTGTAATGTAAATGCTTTTCAATCCCTTTAACTCTCTTGGCTTTTCTACTTTTAAAGAATTTATCCAACATAATTTCATTAAATGTGAAGGTATCATTTTTGAGAAGAGCTTTGTTTTCCTTGAGCCATTTTTTTGTTGCGATTCTGTTATCTATTAAATTAATATATGAGCCATTACAAGTCATTCCACCACCAAACATCATTGCTGTAGCTAAATTGTGGGCATTAATTTTTTGAAGATATTCTATTTTAGTTCGATTTTTGTAAATCCTTTGAATTTCATATCGTTCAATAGTAGGTAATTCAAGGTACTTCATCTCTCGATTAATTTTTAGTTTTTCCTTCCAATTATTTGGATAAAAAATCGTATTAGTATAAGCACCACTCATATATCCATAGTTGGATTGCAACCCAGCGTGATAGTTATTCTGCCATAGGCTTGCTTTAATGTGTTTACCATTCTCAAACCGTTCAAAATTTGCCATTCTACACCTTAAAATCTCTTTTCCATTTTCAATTTCTTGCCAATAGTCATGCGATTGTATCTCAATTCGATTTTTAGATACAAGAATTACCGCAAACGGATAGAATTTTGTTCCAATTGTTAAACGTGATTTTTTTGTTAATCTTTTTTGGATTAAGGGACAACCCTTGCGATTACTCGCAAGAATTGTTTGTTCCTTATTTTGCCATTTGTATGTTGGTATCTGACTTTCACACCATTTAAAAAAGTTTTTTGGTGGTTTTAGTGTTTTTCCAATAGTAATAATAGTCATTAGGCTGTTACGAACAACTCAATTTGTTGTTCGTCCCTCACTTTCTCTGTGTTAGCTGATTTAAGCGATTGCCCTTTTACTTTATTTACTGGTTTTTTCTTTTCTTTTGGTTTAGGAAGCTCATAATGGATAAAATATTCATTTATCCATTCAAAAACAGTCTCATCTTCAATCATTGCAAATTGTTCATTTTTCACCAGTTCTCGTGCTTTTTCAGAACAATAGTTCATAGCTGATTTAATTGTCTTTCCCTCTGTTAAAATGCCTGTAAAGAGTGTTAAATCTGTTTGTTTACACAAGTATTGGTGTACTCGTTCAATTGATTCTGACGTTTCTCTTTTGACTTCAAGCAACATTTTTTCAAGTGCCTTTTCCATTTCATTTTCATTGATTTTTTCATTGATTTTTACATCAAACTTTCTGAAAAAACGGTCATATTCTAATTCATCACTAATCACAAGCCATTGATAGTAGTTACCGTTCTCTTTCATTCCTTCAATTGAAAGATAAAGTGGCGTAAAATTATCTTCTTCGGTCTTTTTTAAGATTGTAGCTTGTTCGGGTAACTTAGATAGATAGCCTAGCAATGTTTCAATCGTATACATTTGAATAGTTTCATGTGCGTAGAAACTTAACCATTGAAACTCAATCTCGTTTTTTTTCGTTATTTCTTTTTTAAACGCTACACTCATATATCCTAATTCTCTATCGAAAATAGCAACTGGCAATTGTTTGTCAAAATTCTGTAAACCGTTGACTAATTTTCCAACGGTATTTATTTTTAGTTCATTCATATATAACGCTCCTCTTTTTTATTTATTGCAAAAAGTAGGCAATCAAGCTATAATGAAAGTAGATATTTTTCTTATAGACATGAGTGCAAGAAATTCTTTGTTCGAGCAAAGAATTTCTTTTTTTTTTGTCTTTTTCAACTGATTCATAGCCTTCTTATTCATTAAATAAATCAATGTATCGTTGATTATAATTTTTGGTTTGTAAATTCAACATAATATCAAGGAAACATACAAGCGGTAATTGGTCGCCTAAAGGCATACCAATTTTAGTAATTACAAATTCATTTAAACTCATATCTTCAATATTGGCATAACTACAATAAGCTTTTTCCATTTTTTCAATTTCGGAATGTTTTATCAGATACAGCAGAAATTCGATATATTGATAGTCTGTAAATACTGATTCAGTATCATTTAAATTTTTTTTATAATTCTTCATTGCATATTCGACTAAAAATTCGATAAACGTTTCGTATTCTGAAAATGAGAATAACAAACTATTTTCGGCTAAAATAAGTTGCTCTTTTTGAAACCATTCTTTTATTGTCGTTACGCTAAAATCAATATCTCTTAACTTTGTTTGCAAATAGCGATTAATTGAATAGTGGTTAAATTGACCGTCCAATTGTTCTATTTTTTCCATAGCAATCATTACATTCTTATTCATAATTTTTCCTCTTTTCATTTTTTTTTAATTTTTTTTCCATTCAGAGTTAGGTGTTTTGAAGGGAAGCTGTTCACCAATTTTACTCATGCAGCGAATAGATACATCGATCCCCCTTTCTTATTTTTTGAGTATTATTGGTTCATTCGTCATCAGTATGTTTGTCGGTTGCTGTGGCATGGAGGTATCACTGACACAAAAATTTTGCAAGGGCGAGCTTGCTCGTGTATTTACCCTTGTAAAATTGACTGGCTGTGATAGTGTAATGTTCAACAAACGGCAGACATACTGACGATCCAATAGTGAAAAATAAGAGGATCCGTTATCTATTCGCGTCCAGCATGATTAAAATTGGTGAATCTTTTTACCTTTTAATCTTTGATTTTTTACTCTTTTATCTTTAGTGAAACGTTGCTGGCAACGGTTCATAATTTGGTTTTTTCGTTTGGAACAAACGATTTGTTGTGGAGCGGTGGAGGTGGCTGGAGCGACTAAGACAAAACAATGTTTTTCTGATTCATACGCTAGAATATATCGCTCATATTGTTAAAAAAATGCTGACAAAATAAAAAAACGTAAAAAAGAGCTATTATTCAGCTCTTTTTTACGTTTTTCTTCTTCAGTTTACAATAATAAAATAGTTTCATTAACAATGAGTAAACAACTATCACGAATAAAAATCTAAATTCCTATTACTTTGAAAGTGACCAAATACCAACTCTATTTTCTTTTGCTACGTGCTCATTTTTTTCAATTTCAGGCAGTAAGCTATCATTCGGACTGGAAACATACGCAATTTTTGCTAAACCTTCAGTAACCAATATATTTTGGATAAGACTTCCGTCTACGTATACATAACAAAGTGCTCGTTTGTAGTGATCTGTTTTATCTCCCTTATCAAATTCAATCTCAATCGTTTCTGCAGTTGATAAAAGTTCATTTGTACGGTCACTGGCCTCTTTTCCAAACGGTTGTGGTTCTACCCCAGGCTTTACCGTCTCCGGTGTATCAATAAGTAAAAATCTTATTTTAAACTCGTGTCCATTTAATGAAAATCGGGCAGTATCTCCATCGACCTTTTTTGAAAAAGTCACTTTAATTTTTTCATTTTTAGGTAATACTGAAAAATTGTTACCATTGAATTTGGATACACCGCTGTTCTCATTATCCAAATTTCCCTCTCGTAATTCACTGGTAGTAATGTGTTCTTCACTAAGCGAAAGCTCGGAACATCCGGTGACAATAAATGCACTTAGAAATAATAGAATCATTATTTTTTTCATTTTTCTTCCTCCTACTTTTTACTTGTACAGCCCAAGTTCCCCTGGGCTGATAACAATTCATCTTGATTATTTTTTATCTTGGTAGATTTTATGTTGATCCACTTCTTCCATTAAGTCAGTCAACAATTGAAAAGGAACAAGTGCCTCATCAATGGCAAGCCTATGTGGATGTGTTCTTTCCAAATGGTCATAGTATTCTGGCGATATCCTTTCTAATTGTTCTTGTAAGTTATTTCTAGCTTGCTTCAAAAGGTTTATTGTTTCTAGCCCAAGTGCCTCTAATTTTTGAATTTCTTTGTCTTTAATTGTCATGATGTTTTATCCCCTTTTTATTGTTTTTTATTTGTAATCTTTAGTTCTAATGAATATCTGTACTAACTCGTTCTTTCAACAATCCAATATTGGGTGCTTTCTGTAAATAAAACCTTGTAAAAACTAAATTTAGACGGTGTGTAGAAATTGCTTTGTCTCTCAAATAGTGAAAAATTAGTAAAAATAAGAGGTTTGACTTTTGTTACTGTTAGCTTATTTTGTTTTTTTATTCTTTCCATTGCTTCTTTCTTCGTTAAAATCTCAACCTGTCTGTTCATTTAATATCCAACTTTCTTTAAAGGGTTTATTTGCCTAGCTTTTTTAAAGCGACATCTGTTTATTTTTTGTTTTTGGCTAAGTCGCAGTGTGAGTCGCAAGGCTGAATTTTTTCCTTTTTGATGAGGTCCACTAACCATGAGCATAAAAGGATTGCAAGGAGTAAGAACCCCTAAAATGATCTCTTAGGGGTTCTTACAGGTTTAATTATTTTGAGTAGCCAGTCTTGGTATTGCTACGTCCTCAAAAAAATTTAACTGGTCCTTGCAATTCTTTTGTAACCCTCTTTTTCGCAACTTGGCTAGTCAAGTTTGGCCACGTTATAAGGTCAAGAAAAAGTAGTGTTACTGCGCTATGGTGAAGCCCTATTTCGATTTTATGAGAAATGCTCTAGGGCGTGTGACTGAGCCAAAAGGAAAAAATGTTTTTAAAGGGAAATGACTCGGCATTTCCTCCCATCTGCAGCTGCACGACCATTCTTTTTGGGAGTGTTGCTGCTTCTTTAATATTTATATTTTTCTCTTTTTAAATTCAAAAAAACTTCTCATTCCTATTCGGTCTGAGAAGTTTCTTTTTGTCCAGTTACTGACTCCATCCCATCACGAGTCACGACAATCTGTTTACCAAATTTTCTGATCGTACCAGGTGGGAATTTATTCGGATATTTACGATACATTTGCCTAACATAATTTTCAGATTTTCCCCATCGTTCTGCAGCTTCTTTTGAATCCATGATATCTTTTGAATCAAGTTTAATCATTTAGAATCACTTCTTTCTATATATATTTTTATTTGACGATTTATGGTATAATAATAAAGCTTTTGTGAGATTTTCAGTTTTTCACGTTAGCACCTTCCAACAAGTTAGGGACCGCTCCCTAGCTTGTATTTTTTTAACTAAATGCAATCCATAATACAGTGAAATTGTATAAAATATGAACAATGCTCGCTTCAGCTATTCGATTTGTTTTTAAATAAATTGCTGAATAAATCATACTGTTTAAAAAGAAAGGAAAGAAAAACCAATTTAAATGCAATGCTGCGAACACTAAAGACGTGATACTGCAACTTAGTAATGTTGGCCATCTTTTCATACATCTGGTTAATAATAGTTTTCTGAATACATATTCTTCAAAAATTGGCTCCAAAATTAATGGCAAGAGGGTCCATATAGGAATCCGGTTAATTCTTTCAATCGTTTGGTCTATGTTTGGATCCATTAGCCCTAAGTAACTTTGAACAAGGCTCCCAACGATTGCCACCACAAAAGTGGCAGCTAGTCCCAATACGACTAGCTGTATACTTTTTTTCAATGGAATTTTATTGGAATACGTTCTTAATTTTTGGTTCAGGATCATGAAATGAGTAGTTTTTTGAAAGTTCTCCTTGAATGGCATACCGTTTAATTCCTCCTTCAGCACATGTAATTAAAGTGATTAGTTTTTTGTCTGCTTGATCTTTTATCAAATGAACCGCCGTTTTATCTACAACATCAACCGTTGTAATCGTGTATTCATAAATGGTATTAAAATCTGTTACGTAAATCTTTTGACCTTTTTTGGCTCCTTCAAGTGGCCCAAATAATAAGTTTGCATTGTTCATATGGTGACCAGCCAATGCATAATTTCCTTGCCCCATGGTTTGTTCTTGTTTCATTGTCCCAGCACCGATAGCCAAATTCGTGTTGGATATGCCTAATAGAATAGGTAAATGAATGTTTAAATCAGGAATAACTATTTTCCCAACTCCAAAGTTGGTAATGATACCTTCAGCGTTATTGTTACCATCAATCACGTCTTGTAACGTTAAATCAGTAACAGTATTTGGATTAAATTCAGCTTTTTCTTCTTTTAAGGCATTTTTTTCCGCTACTCCAGCTGTTAATTTTCCCGCTTTAGAATAGGCTTTTTCTTGTGAACTCTTAACCAAATTATTTTTTATTGGTTGGTAACTTGCTATCAACAAACCACCAAGAATTAGTGCAATAAAAAACCCTGGAATAATGATTTTCAGAGCCTTTTTCTTTCGTGATACCGCTTCTTTCTTTTTAATTCTCATTTTTTAGTCGCTCCTTTTCTTTTAGATGGGAACTTTTTCGTAATTTTTTTGGGGTTGTCTTCAAATTCAAAAGCTAGTGTAAAATCTTCTTTCAAGGTTAATTTTGCATTGAATGGCCCTTTTTTCCCTTTAAAGTTTTGAATTAATTTTGTTTTTTTCTTTGTTAGAAGCTCTGTAGCTTGTGCTACAGATAAGGTTTTCCCCGCAACTACTTTCCATAAAACGAAATCACACTTTTCTTCACTACAAGGAAATAATTTTGATTTTTCAGTAATAATCCCTTTTTTGCACTTTGGACAAGTTGCTATTTTATTGGATTCCATTACTTGGTCCACATTATTTTGATCTATCTTTTGTCTTTTTAATTGCTCCAGGGTTTCATTTACAAATCCTTCTATTTTTGTTACGAATACTGTTTGATTGCCTTTCCCATCCCCAATAAGCTTTAAATACTGTTCCCATTTACCCGTCATTTCTGGTTTTCCAATTAAAAGGTCCTTTGTCATCGAGAAAACCAGTTTCCCTTTTTCCGTAGGAAATAGCTTGGTTTGTTCCACTCTCATGAATTCTCTATTAATCAACGTTTTTACAATCGCCCCTCTTGTGGCTGGCCGACCAATATCTAGTTTTTCCATGAGTCCTTTTGCAGCTCCAAGTGTTGCTTCAGTTAATCGTTCCGGTGGTTTTGTTGTGCCTTCATCAATGGTTATTGCCATTAATAAGCTTTCGCCTTCAGTTAATGGCGGTAAGCTTGGTTCTGCTTCTTTGGTTTGTTCCTGAAGAGATTTCCAGCCTTCCTGAAGAACCACTTTACCCGTTGTTTTAAATTCAATTCCTTTGATATCAATAAGGATTGTGGTTGTTTCAAACGTGTAATCAGGCGCAAACATTTTTAATGTTTGAGTCAACACGGCCAAGTATATTTGTGATTCTTGCTCTGTTAATTTGCTTAAATCCGGTAGTTGTTCCGTAGGAATAATAGCGTAATGCTCCACTACTTTTGTATTGTCTACATATTTTTTTCTTGGTGCTGTATTCGTCACGTTAAAATTCAATTTACTTACGGCCATATATTGAGTCACATTTTGTAAAAGGTAATTAAATTCATTTTCAGTAATATGCTTACAATCTGTTCTAGGATAGGTTAAATAGCCTTTCGTATAAAGACTTTGGATAATTTCCAATGTCTTATCTAAGCTATATTTCCATTTTTTATTGGCATATTTTTGTACCCCACCCAAACTGTAAAGCCCTGGTGCAGTCGCTACTTTTAATTCTTTTTCGACTTTCGTAATTGGAACATTTATTGGACTTTGAAGCCCTTTTTCATTTAACACATTTTGTGCTTCCTGAAGGGAAGCATATTTTACAATTGTCGAAAATGTCAGGTCTTTTCCTTCTTTAGTAGACGTCCCTTTTAATTTGTAAAAATTCTCCGGCTTAAATTGTGAAATGGCTAAATCATTTTGAACAACTAAGCTGTTACAAGGTGTTTGGACTCGACCCATTGACCAAACGCCGTCTAACCCACTTTCTTTAGCACGTAAGGTAAAGTAACGTGTAAAGTTCATTCCAACAAGGAAATCGCTAATTTGACGTGTCTGAGCTTCAATGTAAAAGTTATACGTTTCGTTACTTTCTCGTAAATTTTTAAAGGCTTTTTGAATTTCACTTTTAACCATGCTGCTAACCCATAATCTTTTTTTCGGGATCCGTTGGACTTGTTGACCGCATTTGTTGATAATGCTGTACGCAATGTTTTCTCCCTCTCTATCGGCATCTGTACCAATAATAATTAAGTCGGCAGTTTGTAATTGTTTTTTTACAGCTGAAAATTGAGCCTTTGTTCGTTCAGTAACGGTGAAAAGATAGTTTTTTGGTAAAAATGGTAAATCTGCCATGTTCCAAGCTTTGTATTTTTCATCGTATTGATCCATTGGCGCCATTGAAACTAAATGACCAATCCCCCATGTTACAATCACTTCTCCAGGGAAAAAATCAGTTTCAACTTCCATGTACGTCCGACAATCCTTTACTTTACCCAATGCGTTCGCATAGGCTTTTCCTTGATCTGGTTTTTCGGCTAAAATTACGGTTTTTGTCATTGTCATTTCTCTCCTTTTAATTGAAAAACAGCACTCTTTTAAAGAGTGCTGCTTCATTTGATTGTTACATCTCAATTCCACTACTTTGTGTAGCTCTTGCTTGTACCAATTGTTTTTGCTTTGATTGTAATTGTTCTACTTGGTAGCCACGTTCATCCGTCCAATCCCATTTTTCAATCCCTTCAGCTTGTTTTTGTAAAGGAATTTCAGGCATTTCTTTTTCAAATTGAACCATCGTTCCATCTTCTCTTTGTAGCTGAAGCATATTAAATTTTTCAACAAACGATTTTCTTTCAGAAAAATTAGTTCCAGCTGGATCATTATCTACACATAAGGACACGCTATTAGGAACTTTACCCAATTCTGCAACGGCTCTTTCTGTATGATTTAAAACAGTATCTGGCTTTAGTCCATCCATTGACACGAATCGAGTGTTCTGAATTTCTGCCTTATTAATGGAAGCATAACTAAGTGCATCAGTTCCCGATTCAAAAAATTTAATATTTTCAGGTTTCCCAACCGTGAAATGGAATCCTGTTCCCTTTTTTGAGTTTTCTTGAATATGTTTCCAGCTACCACGTTTATAGTTTTCGTTACGGACGGTTCCTTGTTCACTGGCTCCAACAACTTCCCCATCTTCAACGGCTTTAAAGACAACATTATTGTATTTGTCCTGGGCTAATAATCCATTTTTGTGCAACACATCCACGATTTTAGGGTCTGCTTTTCGTTCGTTCACTAAATAATCTCGTGCTTTACTAAAATCAATGACCTCTCTCGTTGAATCATAATAATAGGGTTCTTGAGGAACTGATTCAGTACTATGTGCTTCATACTCTCCACCATTCAAAATTTGTACAGCCTCTGGTAAGGAACCAATCCCACCTACAGTTTGTGCAAACTGAACACTGTCCCCATCGATACCTTGACTATTCCAGTTAAAAAAATTCTCTTTACGATCAATGACTAAACTATCATGATCTGCCCATCGATAGTACCGTTCACTATCTTTTATTAGTGAAATTCCATTTGAAGTCGCATAATCTACAATATCAACTTGTTTAGCAGCTAAAACTTCTTCTTTTGATACATATTTTTTAAATGATTGCTTCTTTGTTTCAACAGCTTGTTTTTCCATTTTTGATTCATTAGAAGCTTCAATTTCTTTTTTATTTTCAATTGTTACTTTGTCTTCTTCAGTTCCTTCAGATAATTTAGTCGGTTTAGTTTGTTCCTTTTCCGATTGTGTTCCTTCCAAAAGATAATCATATTTTTTTTGATTGGCATTTACACCATCCCCTACATCCATTCTAAAGTTACTTACTACTTCACCATTTACTACTTCATCAAAGTAAAATTTATAATACCCTTGCTCTGGTATAGCCTGGTCATCTAATACTTTTATTACTTGGATCAGTTCTGGTGTGACAATTCGTCCCTCATAGCTAATTATTCCCGTTTCAAGATTGGTTTCGTTAAATTCAACTTTAAAGTAACGATCTTGCATTTCATTTTTTTCTTTTTCGATTATGTCATTTTGATTATTTTGAAGCTCTATTTTGTCTGGTTGTTTTTCTTCATTATCTTTTTTTTCCACTTCAGCCACTTGTAGGCTTTCTGCTTCCAACGTTTGTTCAGCTTCTATTGTTTCATCAATCACTTTAATAAACTCTCTTGAAATAGTATGAACTTCTTCCAACAGCTTCACTTTATCCTCGACATTTTCTCCATTTTTAGTCCATTTTGCAATATAAGGAACGGTTTGTTCAGACGTGTCAATTCCATAATGTTTACTTACCACATAAGACGTCAACTCTGCTTGAAATTCTTTTTCCCCAGGGGAAAGTGTACTATTTTTATGGGCTTTTGCATGAGCCAATTCATGAATCAATGTCGTTGTTTTATCGGTTCCAGGTAATCTTGGATTGAGTAAAATTTCTTCTCCACCTGGCCCTTGTACATATGCACCTTTAGCAACTCCAAGTTCAGTGACACCATTTTGAGAGTCTGCCATTTCTCTAATAGGAACGTTTAAACCTTCACTGATTTTTTCCAAGCCTTTATTTAGTTGATTAATAGAAATATCATTATCTAATTTGAAATCATATTTTCTATTAGGGAAAATCTTCGGCAAGTCTTCCGCTGTGGCATTTGTTTGTGAAACATCAAAAACATTCCCTAATTTGTATTTCATAATTTTATTCACTTTTATTAGACCATTTACTATCTGTTCACGTTCACTAGGAGTCGCCTGATTTATATTTTTTATTCCATCTTTGGTTTTAAATAATTGGACTGGCGTAGGAACAAATATTTTGATTGCCTTCTCACCTTTTGAGACTGAGAAACCCGCTTTTTTAAATTGGTCAAAACTACCAACAGCTTTTGCTCCATTAAACTGTTCGTTAATCAGTGCCATGTTTTTCTTTGAGTAATAATGGAACTGACCCATAAAGTCAGCGAGCTTCTTTACCTCTTCAGGATCATCCGTGTACGATTCAATATTTTTCATCGCTTTTCCGGACAATTCTTTAATTTCTTTTTCTAGTTCTTCAGGTGATTTCGAATAGAACTTTTTCTTTTTTGAACCTGTAGATTTTTTTGAGTAGCTACTCCCTTTTTCACTCATCCAATAATCCCTCCATTTGAATCAAAATTGATAAAAATATTTTCATCCTCTTCTTCTGTTACCATGAATTTTAAGGCTTCTAAAGTTGCTGCAGGTGGATAGATTTTTGTTGTTTCGTTTGTAAAAAAGCTAAACAACGTGACACTTTTTTCCTCTTCATTAATTTCTGTTAGTAATGTTGGTTCCATGATTACATCGTCCTTTCAATTTTTAGTTTCATTTTTCTTTTAAAATCAATTTCAATGGTGGGCTTCTGATTTTATTCATTCGTCAACACCTCACAAATTAATAGCCTTGTTCTCGCTTGGCTTGTTCAACTAAGCGTTGAGTTCGTTCATATTCTTGTAAGTCTTTGAATTTTTCGTACTCATCATTTAACCCGGCCTTTATGTCATTTACTGCTTTTGGTGTCGAGTAAAATTGTTTGGATACCGTGTAAGGTTTGTACTCATCCGAACCAGATAACTTCCACTTTTTTGTAATAGTTCGATCTCTTAGTTTTTGTTGCTCTCGTTCAAGAAAGTCATTCATTTTTTCTTCTTTTTGATTGAAAGTTCCATCTGAATTCATTTCTAATTTTTCAGTTTGACTAATGTCAAATACTTCAACCGTTTTAAAACCACTAATTTTTTTTACACCATCATAATCATCAACGAAATATACTGGACTGTTTACAAGTAAAGGAATACTTCCATTTTTAACACTTCTATTATTCTGTAACCAATCCATTTCTCCATGAACATAGGTCACGTCTTTGTATTGTTTTTTTAGCCATTCCGTATTCTTTTGTGAAAACCTATCAAGGTTCGTTTTACCTGTAAATTCTCCATAATCATAAAATTTAACTTTTCCATCATTCTTATTTTCTTTTTGGAAATGGTTATTAATTTTGGAAAGAGCACCTTCCTTTTTTTCAGCTAGACTCATTTCTTTTTCTTCAACTTGGCTAATGTCATACAAGGAAATTTCACTAAAGGCAATGACACGCTTTGTTGGAATCCCTTCATGATCTAATTCAAAAACGGGACTTTTTACAATTAATGGCTCGACACCTTTTGATGGAACTAAATTCTCTTTTTCCCAAGCTTGATGACTCTGAACAAATGAAACCGTTGGTAGTTGTTTCTCCAACCACTCTTGATTTTTTTTTGAGTAGTTCATCAGATTTGATTCCCTGTCTTCAATTTTAGCTTTTGCATTTTCTTTTACTTCTTGACCTTTTAATTTAAAGATTAGGTTAACTGGTTTTTCTTTAGTCTCTTCAAATTGGTTAATATCTGGTTTGCTTTCTTCACGTTTCATGTGATCTTTAATTTTGTTAAGTGCAGCTTCCTTTTTATCCTCAAAGCTCATTTGTTTTTCTTCATTCAGTTCCAACTTCGCTTCAACCACTTTTTCTCTTGCAGCAGTTGAATTTTTTTCAATCACTTTTAATTCTTTTAAAAAGCTATTCCCCAACCTTTTTTTGATTTCTTCTTCTTTATTTTTGAAGTAATCTTTATCCGCTCTTTTTGTGTCACCATACATTTTTATTCGAGCGGCACTTTCTTCTTTCATCAAAGAAAGATAGTTGCTGTAATCAGGGGTATCTTTCATCAAGCTAGTTGTCAATTCATCAATTTTTTCCCTTGTTGCATCTGAAACTTTTTTACTACCGTACGTCCAATTCTTTTTATTTTCTGGAAGTTCGTTTCTAATTTCATTCATCAACTTCATTTCAAAAGTTGACGTAGAAGAAAGTTGAGATTTTATATCTTGGACCAACTTATTTCTAAGTTCACTTGCACGAGCCAATTCTTCCCCACGTCCAAATATTTCATTTGCGAACGTACTCTTCATATCATCAATTGTAGATTGTGGTCTCATGCCTCTTGGTTGCTGGTACTCAAACCCATTTTCTTTTTTTGTCATCATCTTCCTGGTGTTTTGCATTTCGACTGTCGCAAAATGAATATGAAAATGATTCGTATTGTAATGCACCATTCCAGTCCATAGCATCGTTTCATTCATCTTTTCCGAACTACCCATTTTCTCCATCATCTTCCTACCAGCATCAATTAATTTTTTTCGATCTAGTTCTTTTGTTTCTGGATTGTAAATTTTTGCTTCTATTAAGTCGGCTGTATCGAAAGAAACAACATCCTTAAATAAAATGGATCCATTTTTTTCAGCTTTAGAAAATTGTTTTTTTATTTCAGCTTCTTCAGCAACGGTTAAATCATCCTTACTGGAATTAAAAAGACCAGTCATAATTGACTGATCTTTTACGACTTCATTATTCAACACATCCACTTGCTTGGTTATTTTCTCTTTAAATTCTTTTGCTTTTCCTTTCATAAATTCAAGCTGCTCTTGTTGGTCGGGTGATAATTTTTCTTTACTTGATAGAGCATGACTTCTACCCATATAAGATATATAGTTTGAAAAGTCTTCTGATTTCTCCACTGAAGAAAAGACATCATTCTGAATTAATACTTGTGCTTCTCCTTCAATTTCAGTTAACTCTTTTGTGTTTTTTTGCTCACTTGGTTGGTCCATATCATTATATTTTTCTTCTTCAATTTTTTGTATCGCTGATTTAATTCGAGTAAGTTCATTCGTTTCAGCTTGAGTTAAATCTGCTTTAGATTCAAGTACACCTTCCCTTGTCAGATAATTTATAAACGAGCTGTAGTTCTTTCCTCCAGGTACTTCAAATTCCGAAGTTAAAATAATTTTTGCATGTGCCATTTGAATTCACACCCTTTATTAATCGTCCCACATTTTTGTATTTACTGATTTTGTTTCTTCAATATCCGGACCTTCATCTGTTTTTTTATTATGTTTATATCTCATTGCTTTTGTCGTATTTCGTTTAATCCTATTTTCTATTGTTTCTTTTGCTTCAGTATAAATTGGAATTTCACTTACTGGTTTAAGACGTAATAAGTTTTGTTCATCGGCTAAGTTGGATGTAATTTCAAGTATCATGGATACTTCTTTTGAAATGGCATTGTATTTTTTATCTTCTTTGCTTTCAGCCTCATTGTTATGTTTTAATACAATGAATCTCAAAGCTTGGCTCAAATTGTTGATACCAGGCGTATTTTCTTTTACCTGTATTAAAACTTCTTTTACATCATCATTGATGTAAAAATGCTCTCTTTTTCCAGCCACTATTGATCACCTTCCTCTGGCATTTCTCCTGTTAATAAGGCCTGAATAATGTAGTTATTTGTATCTACATATTCTTGGATTACATTTTTTAATTCTTTTATTTCCGACAGTTCTTCGGTTATTATGTCTTGTATCATAGCTTTTTCAATAATAATTTTTATGAGTTCATTCCGACTCATCGGTTTTCCTCTTCTATCACCTAGAAGTTTTGCCTTTGATTCTAATTTTGCACCAACAGCTTCATCAACGTTTCTAATTTTTATTTCCATAAAAAAACTCCCTTCTATTTTAGTGGACTGTTTGTGTGTTTTATGTGTACTAAAAGTGGGCTTTTTCACTTAAAAGGTGGGTTTTTTGTGTGCCTTTTCTCCTTCTTTTGACCCACTCTTTTGAGCTTAAAAACCCAATAGGCACAGCCTATTTGACACCTTTCGTAAGAAAGTGACACCGGGTTTCCCTTATGCTCTTTGTCTTTCAAACTCTTTTAGCCCTAAAAAATCTCTAGGGCTTGTCTTTCAGTCTGCACTTTAAGGTCGTAATGTCCTTCGCAATTCATTTCTATTCCAGCACAATTTTTTTACTGCTTCTACTTTTACCAATTGGAAAGATTGATTGGACTTAATTTTTTAGAATCATCAAAGATTGATTTATCAATTATTTTTATTGAGCTAACCCCACTCATATTAATGAGTAGGACTGCTCTTTTTTTTGTTTTAGCCATTCTCAATTCAACATAATTAATGTTTGTGCGTTTCATGAAAGTAAGAAGTTCTTTCTCCAAATTTTTGGGATCACTTGGTAAAGATAATTTTTCTGAATAAAGAACATCTATATAGTCTTCTGATAAAGTTTTTCTGAAAAAATATTCTGCGTACGCCATGTTAAATTGAGTTGTAAAAGTTAGTATTCCTTCATTTTGTAAATTTGTTTGTTTAATAAGTGTATTTGCAAAATTTGGATTCTTTGAGCGTGTATAACCATTTATGAAGTGATACAATGTCAATTCAAAATCACTATCGAAAGTAATTATATAGTCTATTTTCGTTTCCATTTATTCACACCCTTCAGTTATTATTCTTGAAGTTTTTCACTTTTTTCTTTAAGTAGTTCAATCTTACTTTCATACAATTTTATTTGTTCCTTGCTGTCATCATTTTCTTTTTTGAACATCAATATTTCTGATTCCTTGCTTTGGATTTTAGATTTTTCTCTCGCCAAGTCATCACCAATTACATAATCTAAGTCTTCTTTTAGTTTATTGATTGATTTCTTCACCAATTTTATAGAAGCTTTATTGTCTTCAATAACTTGTTCTAATTCTTTTATTTGTTTCAATAGTAGGTTTATTTGATAATTTGTACTAACGGATACTAATTTTTTTGGATCTGTTTCAAAGGTTAATGACGGATTAATTTCTGCCGATTCTTCTTTCGTGTAAATAACAAATTCCATTTCTTTTAATTCATCTGGTTTATTTTTTAATAGCTGAATGTAGCTCGGATAAATAAATTGTTTTACAGCTCCAAAATTTTCTTCTACACCTTTAATGTAAGTGACATAGTAGTTGTCATCTACTCGTACGACTTTAGTTTTCAAAAAATTCTCAAGATCATTCTTTCCAATTGTTTTCATCTCTAGATTAATATTTCCAAGGTCCATGTAACTACTCTCCGAATAAAACCAATAGTCTACACGGATTAAATTTTCTTTTGGATTATATTCTCGCTTTACAACTTGAAAATTACCTTGTCCAAACGGAATCTCTTGACCGATTGCTGCTTCAACAAATTTGTACTTTTGGCTTGTATTAAACCCAATCGAAAAAATAAAAAGATACAGTAGAAAAAAAAATGCCAACACCCCATAGAAGCCATTTGAACGACTTCTCCTTGACTTTACAGTGAATGCTGATAAAGAGTCTTTGACTTTAGAAAATCTGTTCTTGGGTGATTTAGGCATTCTCTAACACCTTCCTTTGGTCATAGTTAAGAAGAACTACTTCACTTTTAATGTTTGTTTTCTTTAGGCGTTTATATTTTTTTAATCCAGCTAAACGCACTAATAACCACGTATCATCAAAATCAAACCATTCAATTCGATATTGATTAGAGTACTTTCCATTTTTATTTGAATGAGTGATCAATATTTCTTTATTTTCCTTGTTGTAATTGTGTGCTCGTTTTAATTGTTCAATTTGTGTTTCCATGCTGCTGCCTCCATTTGTTAAACGAGTGTTTGATAACTAAATTCTGTTACCATTTTTTTCTCATTTACATTTTCAATTTTTATAATAAATAAATTCCGTGTCTTATTCTCATTTCCATCTACAGTTGTCGTATAATCAACATCAACCATCACTTCTGCTATTTCCAAGTCTTCATGGATATATACTAATAAAGTAGACAGTATTTTTAATGGTATACTGTTTATAAGTAGACACTAAAACGAAAGGAATGATTCAAATGTCCAATTACAAAAAATATGATGAAGAATTTAAGAAAAGCCTTGTTAATCTTTACCATGGAGGTAAAACACAAACTTCGTTGTGTAAAGACTATGGCGTTTCCTTTACAGCGTTATCCCGCTGGGTAAAACAATATTCTGAAGTTCAAATTGAAGATGGTTCTATCCTTACTGCTAAACAGATTAAAGACTTACAGAAGAAAAATGCTTTATTAGAAGAGGAAAACCTCATCTTAAAAAAAGCGATTGCCATCTTCACGCCACACTCAAACAACGATTAGATGCGGTTCATTTATTACGTTTTGATCATTCTATTGTGCGCCTTTGTAGAGTCTTAAACGTAAATAGAAGTACCTATTATAAACACTTTGACCCAACTCCTGCTCCTAGAACTGTTGAAAATCAACAGCTTCGACAAACCATTTTTTCTATCTATATGGATTCTAAAAAACGATTAGGTGCTGCGAAAATAAAAGTTGTTCTTGAGCGTGATTTTGGAATTTTCATTAGTGTTGGGCGAGTGTACCGATTAATGAAATCAATGGATTTGCCAAAAATGTCTACAGCTAAGCCGAAATTTTTATATGCGAAACCAAAGGTTTCTTTAGCTTACTCAAATCACTTAAACCAACAATTCAATCCGACTGAACCGAATCGAGTTTGGACGAGCGATATTTCTTACATTCCTGTTAATAAAGGGTTTGTTTATCTCTGTGTCATTTTAGATTTATTTTCCAGGAAAATTATAGGATGGCGCGTTCGTCCAACTATGGAAGCTTCTTTAGTCCTTGAGACACTTGAAACAGCTGTGAATCAAAGAAATCCCAAAGAGCCTGTTCTATTCCATACAGATCGTGGAAGCCAATACTGTGCGACTAGTGTTCGTCAATTTTTAGACACACATAACCTCGTTCCATCTTATTCCAAAGCAGCTTACCCATGGGATAATGCCGTAAACGAGTCTTTTTTTAAATATATGAAAAAAGAAGAACTGAACCGCAGAACATTTAGAACAATCCAAGAAGTTGAACAATCTTCATTTGAATATATAGAGGGTTTTTACAATTCAAAACGCCCCCATTCAGCAAACAATATGATGACCCCGAATGAAAAAGAAAAAATCTATTTTGGGTCTATCTAAATTGTATCTATTTTTGTGTCTACTTTATTGACATCTGTCCATCATCATAATCCCCTAAATATATTTTCATACTTTGAATTTCTGACTGAATAACTACATCCATATCGCTTACTCCTTGTTCTGTTACCTCTCCTTTTTGACTGATACTTGGAATTAATCGGCTCACCACTTCTTCAGTTGCTACCGCCAACAAATTAGTTTTTCGTGATTCTGAGTAAAGATCATCAAACGATAAATACCCTTCAGTAAATTTGGTAGAAATTTCTTTTAATTCTTTTTCAAGGTCTGCTTTTGTTGTTTTTTCTACTGTATCACTTGAATTTTTATTTTCAGTTTCAGTATTGGTTTGAGGATTCTTTGACGTCTGTTCCTTTTCATTTTTAAGTTGGTTTAGTTCTTTTTCTAAGGCATCCATGCTCTCCTTGTTTTCTTCTTTGACTTGTGTACGTATAGACTCAACATTAATTTGTTGAGTCGTCCGATCTTCATTTAACTTGTACATAAAAATCCCATTTATAATAAGTGAAAATCCTAGAAGCATAATAATAAATTTGTTTCCCATTTTTTAATTCCGCCTTTTCATTTAAAATAATTTGTTTTTAAAGTCCTAATAATGGTGCTGGATCTAAAACATTTCCTTCTCCACCATTTTGAGTCGTCCGAATTTCAAAATGTAAATGTGGTCCATCAACTTGGCCCGTGCTCCCAATTTTGCCAATTACTTGACCTTTTTTTACTGTATCCCCGACTTTAACAAACTGCTCGGATTGATGAGCATATAAGGTCCATTGACCGTTACTGTGTTTGATTACAGTACAGATACCATAACCATCAACTGGCATACCATTGTGTTGAGCTATTACAACTTCCCCATCCATTGCTGCCTTAATTTCTGTTCCTGTCGGATTTCCAAAATCAATTCCTTTATGGAATTGGGGTGGTGTCACTCCTGTTGCTGGTCGGTTTCCATAAGCTGAAGTAATAATTGGATTATCAACCGGCACTTGATACTCACCTCCACCTGTTGAACCTCCGCCTTCAGTAAGATATTGTTTAATCAATAATGGATAAAATTGATTGCCATAACTATATTTCCAACCACCATTTATTGGCACACTAACTGCATTTTTATAGTCATATGTTTTCCCTCCACTTTTATAGGCTGAATATTTTTCAGCACTTTCATAGGACCATTTTGTTTCTCCATTTTTAACCATCCAAACGGTGTTATATTCTCCACCAAAGTTATAAGAAGCGATAGCAGCTAGTGTATCTTGACCCAATTGTTTAGTTGAATTGTAAGTTCCAACAAGGTGCGCTATACCCGCTTCTACACTTTCTTCAGGCGTACTGATCATTCCTGGTTTTCCACCATATTTACTCTCTGAAGACTGCATAATATCTCCTCCAGAACTTACGATATCCCCTCGACTTTCAACTTCAATGATTGCGAGAACATAAGGAACTAATTCTGGTACACCTTGCTTTGTAGCCTCTTTTTCTACCAATGATTTAAAAGAAAGTGTTGCTTCAGATAAATTTTTATTAGTAACTGTTCCATCCCCTATAGGCGCTGTTGTTGATGAACTTCCACCTAAGATAATTAAAAATAGTAAAAACCCAAATATAAAAAAAACAACTCCAGTGGTAGATAGAGTTGTCAACGCCTGAATGATTAACGTAATTTTTTCTTTCCTTGTTCCTTTTCCTTGAAGTATCCGGATAATTGAATTGATTTTTTTCACTGTTCACCCTCATTCCTTTTTTTAATGTCCTCCAGCGAATCTCTCTAATTGTTCTTCAGTTGGATCCACATCGACTGTATATTTCAACTTTCCACCTAAGTTCGCAAATACTTGACCTTTTTTTAATCTAGGTAATGAATCATATTCTGATTGTGTTAATGAATTACCTAATACTTGTTTCATTCGTTCCATAACAGAATCATCAAGGTTTAAATAAAACTTATTCGAACACAATTCAAAGACCTGTTTTATTTTTGACACATCAGTAGAGCTAGCTCCTTCAGGAAGTATTTCTTGTGGCGATTGTGTCGCAAAGTACACAGCAGCCGAAAACTTTCTCATTTCTTTTATGAATTTCACAATATAATCAACCGCAAACATATTATTTGTATTGATGATATTCTGACATTCGTCTAGTAAAAATATGAAATACGTAACATCTTCAGGTGCTATTTTTTTCTCAAATAATAAATTTTTCATTTTACGACCATTTTTCATTGCCTGGCTCCAAGTAATGGATAATGATGTAAATAGTTGGCAATGGAATATTTCAGGACTTAGTGTACTAATTCCATCGATGTCATAAAACACAATTTGTTCATCATCAAAATTTTCTAGTGATGTATGACCATCAAACAATGCGCTGTATTCATAAGCCATTGCATTAATTACGGTTTGAATATTTTCAAGTTCCTCTTTTTTTCGTGGTGTTACACTTTGGTAGTGATCTGTTTTTAGTTGTTCATTAATGAATTCCGCTAATTCACTCATAATAGGATAGGCTGTGTGTGGAAGGCCCGTAATTTTAATTTTATCTCTATTTTTCATGAACTCTTCTTCTAACATGCCTTTTTTAATATAAAATTGATCCACTAGTTTTCCTAAATCTAAAACATCGATGGCACGCATATCTGGATTTAAAAATCGAATTTGCGCTGTTAGCTTCGCTTTATTCTGTTGATAGCTTCCTAATTCATCAATAAAACGGGCCGTTTTATCTGTAACAGTCGCAAAAACTTCCAAAGGATTAACAATCCCATGACCACCAGCTAAATCAATGATTTTTCCGTCTTGACCTTGTACTAAATTGTACCAATCTCCGTTTTTTTCGATTCCTCGAATAATTGTATTTCTTCCAACTAGCATGTCTTCTATCATTTTTAAGAAGGTTGATTTCCCAAAACCCATCATTCCAAGCACCATTGCTGAGAATGAAGCTCGGTCTTCAGTAATAATGTATGGATCAAAAACAAAAGGACCATTTGTACTAGTTGTTCCAATATGACCACCCCACGGATCCATTAAGAATTGATGGTTAAATGGATAACCACCTCCTACCGCCAACGAAGGAATTTCAATACCAGGTCTTTTACTGATACTATTTTTTTGTTGCTTTGAATAGGATGTAAAAAGCGACAACCATTCCTCTTTTTGTTCGAAAAGGCACGGTGTCGCTTTATAATCTAAACCATTTAGTTTTTTTCGCAGTTCAGAAATGTCTTTTTCCAATTCTTCTAATGTATCTGCACTTAAAAATATACGTATTTGCATGATTTTAATAATCTCGCCGCCTTGTGTTACTTGGCTTGCAAAATTTGATAGTTGTTGAAATTCATCCATCGCATCATTTCTATCTGTATATTTTCTTTCACTTGTCGTTCGTTCTTCAAATTCACCAAGTGTTTTATTTACAGCTGACAAGACTTCTTCTTTATTGGCTGTTGCAATATCAATTGACGTTATAGACTTTGAATTATCTGTTAAATGAGTCAACCAAAATGGTGGCACATTTCGTGGAAACCGATACACATGTACAGCAGCATAATAACCATCACCAGCTTCTATATGTCGTTCTTTAAAACGAATTCCACCTTGCGGTTGAATCCGCTCAATAAATTCTAAATCATAATTATTTCTCTCTAGTTCAGCTAATTGTTTCGAGTTCATTCATTTCACCTTTTCTTATTTATTCTTTTATTTTCTACTGTATCTTTTTATTCTTTTAGTCCTAGATTATTTCTTTTTTCCATAGCCTCCCCTTCTATATATCTGTATTCATATTATTTAGTTTAAATAATATACGCTCGACTATTTCGGGTTCTGTATCTGTAATATTTAGATTCATTCCACCATTGCGCTTGATATCTCTAACTTTTTCAATTAATTCTTTTTTACTATCTCCATATACAATCAAGTAAAAATCAAGATTGGATAAATTTTGCTCGATCCAAAGCATTCTTCCCAGCTGCTCTTGGCATGCTTGAATTTGTGCTCTATTTTTCCGTCTTCTCGCTTGCAACAGATGTCTTCTCCAAAAAACTTGCTGGCTTTCTGTTCCAGCTGGAAACATCAGCGATATGATGCTTATATCTTCCGGATACAATCGAACAAGTGTGGTAAAGTGATCCATAACTGTTTGTTGCTCTGACCCACTAAGGGCGTAGACGTTGCGTGTACCGATTTTTAAATATGCCTGGTACTTTTCTTCAATGTCTACTACAAAACCGTCCTCCATGCGTTTATAAGGGAATACTTCTATCATTGATGTTAAACCTTTTTTGGATAGAGCACTTTTTTCACCTTTTTTTTGTTTTTTATCTTTCACTTTAATCATTTTCATCCTCCTTCTCTATTACTTTTTGGTTATCTTCCAAAAGTTTTTGATACATTTTGTCTCCCATTTAAATAATTTTCAGCCTCAACTTCCATAGCTTTCATCTCTAAAATCATTTGTTTCGTGTATTCTTTCCCTAGTACAACATAAGAAATCAACAAAAGAGTATATAGCCCTGTTTTCACAAATATAATGACTCCTATCTTTCTTAACAAGTTCAACACTGTTTCCCCCTTTAATTAAACTAAAAACACTACTCTTTAGAAGAGTAGTGCTGTGTAATATATTTTCTCGTATCCATAACCAATAGTTGTAAAATCACTTGGAAATTTCTTTTATCCGGACAAGCAGCTGGTTTCATACACAAATAAATCCCAAAAATTAAATTTGTTGCCATCATCAACCCAAATACTGGCGCTGTGAATTGAACAATTTGTTGAGCATAGTATCCAAGTAACACGAATCCAACTACAATCATAATGTCTACGAAAAAAAACATGTACAATTTGATTTGCGCCTTAATATTTCTTGGAATTCTTAAATTATTGTAATTTTCCATTTTTTAACTCGCTCCTTTGTTTATTTTTATTATTCAGACGGTTCTTTATCAAATAGATTATCAAAATTCACTTCAAAATTACCATGACCTTTTAGACTATTAGATCTTGGTTTTAGATTACTCGCTCCACTTCCGTGGACGGCCACATTTGAATTCAATTGATTATTTTTATTTTTTGTTACTTGATTCGTTTGATTATTTGCAACGTTTGTAGTTGCTTGCATATTTTCAGTGACATTTCTTGTTTCATTTTGATTCATGGTTTGGTTCACGGTTGCTGCATTTGAAGACGTACTATTAAATTGTTGTTGTTTGGTTTCTTCAAAATTCAAGTTAACAGACCCCGCACTGCCATTACCTTGTACACTTGTTTTAACATCAGCATCTATTTTAGTTGGTGTTGTTGCATTTGTTGGGTTAGTTGTAAGAGATTTTTCTACTGTGCCTTGGCCTTTTAATTCGCCTTCAGCTTTAACAGCTCCTTCAACTTTTGCAACTCCTTCAGTTTTGATTCCATCTAATGATCTTGGCGTAGCTTGATTTTCATCAGTATTAGGTTTAGTCGATGTTGAAAGTGTTGGATTGTCTTTTTCTACATCTTTGTTCAACGATCCTGAGTTCATAGCCTCTTTTATTTTCTGACTATTGTCTTGTTTCACTGGAACAGTTGTAGAAATTGATTTTTCTTCACCTTTAGCCTCTTTAACTGCATTTGGATCCAAATGATCTTTATTTTTAATTGGTCCACTTGGAACGCCAGTTTTACTAACTTCACCATCAGCCTCATTATTTACTGCTAAACGACCTTTATTAGCAACCTCTGCTTCTCTTGCTGATTTACTTTGATCTTCTTTTTCAGCTTTATTATCTGCTGTATTTTTTTGAACGCTTTTAACAATTCCATCTTCTTGCCCTTTTTGGAAATTGTCTTTAATATCTTTAACTGGTTTGGCAATTTTCCCTACTGTTTCAAGTGCTTTTTCTTGTGCTTCTTCTTTTTTATCAGTTGCGGCTTGCTTCATAGCCTCTTTTTTATCTGTTGCATATCCTGATAATCCACGTTCTTCAAATTGAGCCATTTCACTTCCAAGCTTCTTAGCTCCTTTATCCACGCCTGTTTTTGCATCATTAACTGATTTTTTAGCTTTTTCAAATCCAGCTTCAGTAGCTTCAATTCCTTTTCCAGCAAGATTTTTAGCACCTTTTCCAGCTCCAGTAACAGCATCTTTTGTTAATTTACCAGCTGCCATCATCATTAACATGCCTTTAAGACCATCTTTAACGCCTACGTCCACGCCAAAGTGCTTCGCTATTGTATTTGTACCATTCATACAAACCATAGCCCCTACAAAGCTTGCAATAGAGAATAGGAACCAATTTAACCCCAACGTACTAATGTAACCATAGTAGATTGTAAATACTCTTAAACTTAATCCAGTTAACATAATTGCTAAAAAGGATTGCGAAATATCTTCTACAAATTTTTTAGTTCGTTGTCCTGTTTCAATATCTGAGGCTGCAACGATTGGGAACAAAATTTTCTTGAACGCTAATTCAATAAAATTTTGAACCAAAACAAAAAGGGCCATAACGTATGCGAATCCTAACGTTATTAGCCCTATATTTATTGTTGCAAAGTTAGCAGGAAATCTAAAGACTCCTTCTTTAAACATGTCGAAAAATCCATTTTCAATTTTTACCGCCTCTTGTACTCCGTTGTAATCAAAACTCATTTTATAACCTAGATATTTAGCTCTTGGACTTGCCTTGGCAAGTTTATCAGCATCCGTTGGTGTAATGACATCCACCATACTAACCATACCAAACATTTCTTCAGTCAACATATTTTTTTCAGGAACAACTGTACCTGATTGACCTGGTGCATCAATAATAGTATTTCCTTGTTCTAACACTGCAAAATCTCCCATTGCAGCAAAAGCTAAATCGGCAGTATTTTCTTTTATAATAGAAAAGGATAAAGAGTTATTAGTTACTGTTGTTGAACCAGCAGATTTACTTTCTTCAAAAAAAGACTTTGAAATATCCAAACTCATCGTCATCAATGCTGGTAATTCGACCATTAAACACCCTATTATTACCATCCGAATGGTAGTTTCTTTTAACTTCGGGCCCATGTTAAACATTGTTTTAAGCCCCATAATAGCTACCATTACAATAATTATAGCTAATGCAATTAGCTTCATTGAATTGTATATTGTAGCAATTGGACCATAGTTTAAAAATCCACCTAATGTTAATATGTTATCTACACTTTTTTCAGCCATAGAAGCGAATGTGAATAAAAATTTAACAAATCCCCATTGGACCGCTCTCACAATAAACATCACTACGTCCGCATGATCAATCCAATCTTTAAATCTTTCTAAAAATTCAAGGGCTTCTTTACTACTTTCTGAAGCTAGCACCGTGTATAATATTGAATTCATTGGATCTCCTTTCTGTACAAAAAAAGCGCTAGGATAATGGATATCCTAACGCTTTACATTTTATCTAGTTCCTTATTTTTGTTCTCTCATCATTGTATAGCTTCGTTTCTTAACTGTTTCAGCATCTTTTAAATCAATATTTTCGTTTTCTACTGTGATTGGTGAAATAAAGTAATAAAATTCATCAAATTTCACAATGTAAGTGTCTGAATCATCGATAGTGCCTGGCTCTCCTTTTTCAAAAATATGACTTCCGTCAATTTGATTTCCATTAAATTGATATATTAAATATCCATTTTCTTGCTTCTCAGTTTCATATGGAACAAGGGTTTCTTGACTATTTTTTAAAGTAATCACTTTAAGCTCATTTTTTTCATTCAACGCTACTTTAAAATCCTCTGTCGATTCTTCATCCCTACTAGTATAAAAAGTTGATCCACTAGCAAATATGTCATCACTAGCTTCTTTCTTTTCTTTTACTGCTTCACTTTTCCCACATCCAACAATTACTAGCAACAAACTAAATACTGCCAGTAAGACAACTACTTTCTTTTTCATTTGTTCCCCTCTCTCTCCATCTAGTTAATCGTAATGACCTTTACATCCAAGAATGTTAATTGTATCTTCCTCAATTGAATAAATAATTCTATCAACATCGTTAATTCTTCTAGACCAATAGCCAGCCCAATTAAATCTTAGTGGTTCTGGTTTTCCCATCCCCTCAAAAGGAGTACGTTCTATATCTTTAATTAATTTGTTGATTCTTTTTAATGTTTTTTTATCTTGTGTTTGCCAGTAAAGATAGTCTTCCCAGGCATTATCTGAAAAACGTTTAATCATCTTCCGTACCTAATAGCTCGTGTTCCACAAACTTCCCTTTTTCAAGTTGTTCTCTTGAGGCTTCAAGCCATTCTCTATTTGTTCTACTTCCTAATACGTGTTGATTTTCCATCAAATTATTGTATTCTTTTTCAGAAATAACGACCACATTAGCATTATCTTTTCTCGTTACAATCACCGTGTCAAAATCATAGGTAACTCTATCTAAATACTTTTTCATATCTTTTCTGAAGTCACTAAAATTTGTAGCTTGCATAGATAAAACCTCCTTCAACTTATTCATTTATTTAAGAGTACCATATATAGTACATATAAACAAATGTTTTAATTGAATTAAGCTGCTGCTTTAACAATCTTGATTAATTCTTCTATATAAGCAAGGATTCGATTTCGTACATCAGGATTGTTAATATTACTGGCCTGTTTTTTGAGTTCATTGATATTTTCTTGATCGATAGCTTGCATAAATGCTTTAATCGTTTCTCCAGGTGCAGCTTCCGCATTTAATATGCTGAGAATACCAGTTTTAATTTCTGAAAATTGTCTGTGCTGCGTTTGTTCTTTCCGGACTTCTTCTTGAATTTCAATCTCTACACCATCTTCAGTAAGCCATTCTTCAAAATTAATAGACAATTCACCCAAATCTAAATACGTATGCTCTGAAGGAATGTCAAAGGAGTTGATGTCTTTTTCTGTGTCAAAGTCTTCAGATAAAAATTCCCATCTGTAAGGCATCGATGTTTCTTTTGTGTTAAAAATTGGAAATGGTCTAATTTTTCTTCTTAACACATCTTGCCTGTGTAAGTTCCGGATGACGACCGTTTCCCCTTCAATTAAGGTCCCTAATCGTTCCGGTGTTAAGATACGTTCTTCATTTGCTTGTAAATTCTTGCTGTTTTCAATTTCCATTTGTTTCACGTTTGACGTTTCGGTGTCAACCGTTCGGTTACCGACCTTCTTGGAAATTTCTTCTATTGTGTCACTGTTTCCGCTCATAATGTAAATATGATTTTGGCAGTTTTCTTTAATTGTGTCTGCTGCAGTCTCTCCGTAAACTCCTTTTAACTGACTATAACTTTGTACAATTATATTAAAGAGAATATTTCTTCCCAAGCAAACGGTCATAATTTTGTCCATAGCTTCAATTGCAGGCATATTTCCAAACTCATCTAAAATAAACTGTACACGTCTAAAGCATTTTTTCCCTCTTGTAATTGATGCATTCTGTGCTAGTGTTGTATACAATTGTTTAACGAAAATACTTGCGATAACGTGCATCGACTCATCAAAATCCGGCGTAATCATAAATACTGCAATTGGTTTTTCTGAGTAGTCCATTTCAACTTTTTCAAGAACATCAATGGTACTTGCAACTAAGCGAATATCTACCTTACGTTGCCAATCTCCTATTTCTTGATTTTTTACTCGATTTACCTGATAAACAGCTTCTTGTTTCGCTCCATTATTTTTATAAGTAATCCGAACAGTATCTCCTGTTTCAAGATCACAATTAAAATTTAAATTTACTAAGCCTAGTAAATTGGGTTTAATGGATTCCACTGCCAATACTTTATTTTTCTTCGCACTGAAAAATTTCACCGTCATTCGTTTGTTCAACGTACTTTTATCAAATTTTAATTTTAACGTTTTTGGAAATCCTACTGATTTTAAATCAAAACTGTTCGTTGATGTCATTTTTCCTAATGTTTCAAATTGGAAAATATTTAATCCTTCGTTCGCTGTTGCCAAAATACTTCCTTTTGCTTTTTCACCAGCGAAACTTGTTGTTCCGTATTGCGTTTTTGCTAGATTACCTTGTGGCAAGGCCTTAAAGTATTCATCCAACGCATTTTTTTCTTGAAGTGTTTCAGGATCCGTCCAGGTAGTTGTTCCTAATTCATTTAGCATTTGACCCGCATTATACATAGTAACTTTTTCAAATTCATCTGTCTTCTCGCATTCTTCAATTAAGGCTAATATAATGCCGTTTACTGCTCGTTGGGCTGCTTGATTAAAGAACTTGTTTTGACCAGCGTTAGGGTCGTTATAGAGCGTATAAGTTAGGGTATTCGTCAACATTTGAGCCGTTGCTTTATCTCCCTGCTTCCACGCATCAATTACTAACTGAAGCGGATTGTAACTCATGGATTGCATTGGATCCAAAATATTTAGAACTTGTACTTCAAAGCCTCTTTTTTCTAATGTTTCTTTTGCAGCTGCGTAAAGTTCACCTTTAGGATCATTAACAATCATGGCGGATTTAATTAGCGCCCTGGAAAGAATATCCATTAATACAGTAACGAACATTTCCCCTTTACCTGACCTTGAAACCCCGATATAGCAATTATTTACGGTATCTACATCGATGTAATATTTACCATTGTAATGAGTGATAGGCACGCCACCGATACCCTCAAAAGGTTCTTTTCTATCAGGAATACCAGGGTATTGAATAATTAATTCCTTTAGCAAGGCTAACCTGTTATCCCCTTTTTGACCATGTGCTAATTTCGTAAAACGATAGGCTAATTTTAAATACACATAGATCGATAAGGCGATACACATTAGAATAATCAAGAAAAAGGATAATTTTGAAAATTGGAAATTTAGAAAATTAGTTGCACTGAAGGGATTTATTTTTTTATAGTTTGAAGAAAACAAATCCATTGAAAACTTCGTTTCAAAAGTCTTAGCAAGTACAGTCCTATACTTCACAAAAGCAGTCATCAAATAATTTAAAACAAAAAAGGCGACTAGAAATGTTATTCCAGCGCCTCCTAATCCTATTCTATTTAATCCTTTTATTTCATCCGGAAGATCTTCCCCACTTATTTCATATCCCCGTTTTTTTCTTAAAGCCCAACGTCTAATAATCCGCTTCTGCTTCAACTTTTCGCTTATTGTGAGCTTTCTTTTTTTCTTCATGTTCTACTTCCCTCCATTTATTATTCAGGTAAAGGAAAATAGTCATCAAAAGCATCATCACCAGAAAAATCATTCTGATCCATTACTTTTTCAACTGCAGTTTCTTTTTGTTTTTCTTGGCTCATTTGTAGTTGCTGCACTGGTTGTTCGGAATGACTGGAATTTGACTGATTTTTCTCTCGTTCATTTTTAAAGGAATCCATTCGTTTATTTGCACGATCTGCTGATTCTTCTGCTTTAATTGTGTCAACTGCTAACACATGGCGAAAAACCTTCTTCCCATGATCTTTTAATTCTTCTGAGTAAGGCTTTAATTCGCCCCCAATAATTAACTGCACAAACGACTCTAAAGCCCCTATTACACGGATTGCTTGACCTTCAACCAAGTGATTGAGTAAATATTTTTCTGTATTTCCTCGAACTCTACAATTAATGGTATCAAATTGATAGACCTTTTCTCCTTCATCGTTTGTGTTCTGATAATTTCTACGTACCCGTAAGCTAAAAAAGGTTGTACTGAATTGATCATTGGACCTGGTAGTAATATTTTGAATGAATCCTCTTGCTTGAGTAAGATTGTCTAAATTTACATTTGACATAATTTTTCCTCCTTTGATTTATTAGTTAGATGCCTTTATTTTTGAGTCTTTACTGACTTCATGCCAGCTGTAAGCACAGCTTTGTAACCAGTTGTCATTTTCAAAAAGAGTGCCGTATTTTTCTATAATTGAATAAAATTCATCTGCTTCTATCATGACTGCAACACTCATCGGAGCTTTGAATCCAATAAGTGCATTTAATTCTTTAGTTAATTCCGATTCGACTTTTTCGACAACATCTTTTGTATATCCAACAATTTGATAGTTGCCTTTAATAAATTCTTGATCTTTAAATGAAAATACTTTTTTTTGATTATCATAACCTACTCGAACAAGCCCGCATAATGACTTCATCTCTCCATCTATTTCCAAATGTTGTTCAAATCCCTTATCGCTATCACAATGAAAGATTGGATCAAATCTTAGCCATAGGCTAACACCTGATAATAACTCCTTTTTTTCTTGATAATAAAAAGTGCCCCTAGCATTTAAGCATTTATCGTATTCTAATTGATAGAACATATTTTATTCCCCCTGTTTTTTCTTTACTAGATAATTATTTTTCATTTCAAATAAAGAAAAAGAAATAATTAAACAAATCATGCTAATTAAACAAACGATAATAGGCAATATTAATGGATATATTAAGGAATTACTTTGTCTTTCACCAATAGATTGATAGACGTGGGCCGAACCTACCGAAAACCAAAAGTAAAGAAAACTGACATCAAATGATCTATTATTTTCCACAATAGAACATTTACTAGTATAAAAATCAGGCTTGCTAAAATCATATTTCTACTCCTTTAACTTTGTATTTTTTCTAATAGCTGATCTTCTAATTCTTCGACTCTTTCCAACTGCTTATTTCCCCAGCTAGCTTTATTTTGCAAGTCATTAATCGCAAAAAGATGATTGTATGAACCCACTTCGGAACCCATTACTTCATATACTCCAACAATAGCTTTCTGTTCATCTGTGTCAGAATCATTCTGTTCACCAGAAAGGTACTTTGCACAATCCTCTTGACCTGTCATTAACACAGCTGCAACTGGTTCTTCTGTTTCTGCATGTTCTTGTTCAAATCTTAAATGCTCTTTTTCACCGTTTTCTGCTTCTTTGAATACTTCCGTAACAACTAAAAACTTCATAATCTTATTCCCCCTGTATTATTTATTTGAGTACGTACATTTTGTACTAGTCCTTTTCTTCCAATTTCACTTAGGTTATACGGTTAAATTCATCAAGTAGATAGTTTGATTTTTTTGTTACATCCTCTTGCATCTTAGATTCTTTTTGCTTCAATTTATTCTTCACTTCTTTGATTAATGATTTTGCTGTGATTTTCTGCATGTTCTTTTTCACTTTCCTCCCATTCCATTTGGTCTTTCATTCGTTTTTTTGTATTCATTAAATAGCTTAAATGGTGTGCATTTGGACTAGTAACAATTATTTTTACATTCCAACTAGAAGCTGCAGTTTCCAAATAAGAGTTCATAATGTCAAAAAAAGTTTCTGCTAGTTCTTTTTTAGAAGGGCTTGCTTTTTCTAGATTAAGATGGTCAATGGCTATGACCTTAGTGTCAGTATTTATTTTATTCAGACTAGCTATTATTTCTGCGGTTGGACTTAAAAAATCCAAGACAATCATTTTTTCTCCAGTAATTTCTTTTAGATAATTGATAAAATAAGTTTTTCCTGTTCCTGGTAAACCATCAAGAAATAAAGTACCCAGCTTTAGCAATGGGTCCTTTGATTGAATAACTTTAATTTGAAGCATTCCATAGTGCATATTCATTTTATTTTCCTCCTGTGTGATTTCACTGATTTTGTTTCTAACAAATACCCTAAATCAATAGCCTTTACTATTATCTAATTTAATAAAAGGAGCCTCTTTAGATTTTTTAGAATATTTATCTAGTTGTCTTTGCATTTTATAAATAGCCTTGTTAATTTCTACTTGTGATAGACCCTCTGTAACTAACGTAAGTTTCGTTTCTTGTCTATTTGGATTTTTTTCACTGACTAAATCACATCGAGCATTTCTAACTATTTGCCAATCTTCACCAGTTCGAACAGTAAATAAATTGAATACATCCACATCAGGCTCATCAACGTCCGGTTTTAAAAAATTTTCTTTGTCCTCAACTTCCTCAAACAAAAAATTCATTTCTTGCTTTTCGGCTAATTGTTTTTTTGTACAATAGAATTTCACAAATAAACCTCTCTTCATTTTATTTTGTAATTAATTTTGTTCCTTCTTCCGTTTTTCCTGTCGCAAAGTACGCAAGTGCAACTGATTTTTCTTGATCTTTACTAAGATTTTCTTTTGCTTCATTCTTTTCAAATGCCTCGATAATTTTGGCATTATCTCCTTCTAAAATAGCTTGATTTAAAGCGCCATTTTTTGATTTATATAAGACATTAAAAGCGGTCAATATGCCTATTTCCTTGTCCTTAAACAACTGATTTTCAATGACGTCTAATTTATCCGGATAAGCTTCAGCTGCATCCAAATATTTTTTATCTTTTAAAAGGTCTTCAAGGGTTACTTTTTCTACTGTAGGTTCTTTTTTAACTTTTTCAACTTGTTTAACACTGTCCTCTTTCAGTTGAATAATGGATTGCTGAAGCTCCTGGTTCTTCGCATGAACGGTTTGAAGTTCGGTATATCCAAAGAACCCACCTCCAGCTAATAACAAACCACAAATACCCGTCACAATAGGAAACAAGATTTTTCTTTTCTTTTTTTCTTTTTGTGGTGGCTGAACTACCTCTGTTGGAACCACTTGTGGAATCGAATTTTTTTCTTGCATCGTGCGTAGTGTGTTTTCGATTAGTTCTTGAAATTCTTGGTTTTTTCTTCGTTCTTCACGCTGCTTTTGATACAATTGATCATTTGATTCTAAAATTTCTTGCATCAAAGTATCTTTAGTTCGAGCCGAATGGCTTTCTTTTACTTTTGCTTCTTCAAGTATTTGCAGCTCTTTGGCTTTTAATCGGTTTTGTTCTTCAGTTAATTGCTGTTCGGCTTTACGCATAGCCAAACGTTGTTCAGCTGCCACTTCTTTCTTCCAAGACTCCTCTTGTTCTTTAAAACGTGCTTCTAAGTCGTCATAATAGGCATCTTGTGTATCTTTCATGGCACTGATAACGTCTTCTAATCCTTTTGAAAAGCCTTCTAATGTTTGATTTTTAAAGAGTAATAAGTCTTCGTCACGCTTCGTAATCTCTTCATTGACTAATTCAATTCTTTTTTCTTCAGCTTCAAGTTTAAAGATTCGTTTATTTTCTTCTGTGGCCAAGTCCTCTTCAGCAATTTTTCGCTGAGTAAATCGTTGCTCTACAACTTCACGTTCACTTTTTTGTTTCATTTGAAGGGCATTCATTTCGTTTTCATGTTTAATAGAAAGCTGTTTTTCTTCAGATTTACATTCCTGATCTATTCGTTCAATAACTTGATTCACATTTGTTTCAGCTTTTAAAGCCAATTGTTCTTTGTATTGCGCTAATTGTTCTTCTATCGCTTCTTCAGGTGTTAATTCTCTATTCGATTGATATTTTGAAATTAGCACTTTTCCAGCTGCTTTTTTTAACGCTCGGACATTTTTCTCAAAATTACTTACAAGTGACATTGTAAAATTCAACTGTTTAATTGAATTCAAATACTCCTTTTTCTTTAATTGCAGTGGCGTTAATTCACTTTCATTTGCACTCACACCAAAACGTTCATATAAAAGCCTATCTTCATCCTTTGTTTCTTCTTTTAATGCTGTTAAAACCACTTCTATCGCTTCTAGCGTTCCAGTTTCAGTTAAATCTGAATAGGCTTCTAACGAGGTTAAGGCGCTTGTGGCTGTTCGATTATTTTGATCTTGATTTTGATAGGTTCCATTAATACGTGCGACATATTCGACTTTTTGATGTTGTTTTTTTTCTTGATTTTCTGTTTCAAGTTGTTTTTTCTCTTCTTCAGCTCCAGAATACTCATCTTCATATTCAATATCACTTGATTCTTCAGCATTTACTTGCATGGTAACCATTTCTGGCGGTTCTTCATTTTTCTGAAGGTTTACAACAAGCGGTTCTTCTGGTTGATCCCAAGTCGTATTATAAGGTTCTTGTAGCTTGTTTTCTGTTGGTCCTAGATTCTCCTTATTTTTCTTCCCAACAAATGGAATTTTAAGAGAGAATGCTTTCTTATTATTCTGCTCTGAATAGCGTTCTGGATTGTTGTATTCTTCTTCAACCTGGCTTTGTAATCCTTCAGCCAACGCTTCTAACACTTCTTGATCATTATCTTCTGCTGTTTCCATTGATTTATAGATATCCGTTGTTAAAACATCGATTAACAATTCTCGATTATCCCCAAAGTGTATTGTTAAATCGTCAAACTCGAAGTCTTCATTTTGCTCAGTCTCTGTTACTTCCAAAGATAGATTCATACTTGTCATTCCTAATGTTTCGAGTGCATCATAGCAGTTAGACAACAAACTTTCAGCTTCTAAAAGGTTATAAGATTTTTTTAACTTTAAGATTTTGGCTTTTTTTAGTTCTTTTCCAATGGTTATAAACTTTACTACATACCGGACCATCTTCATCCTCCTTATTTTTAAAGAAAAAGAGAGGGAATCCCTCTCTTAGTCATCTAGTTATTTTAGAACCCAGTTGAAGTTTTGAAGAATGTTGCAATTTCTGCAGCTCCAAAAATACAAAACATCCCAATCAACACATACATGATCCAGGGCTTTGCTGTTTCTGCCCCTTTACGACCCATGAAAAACATAATACCGATTCCAACGGCACATACAGCTGCACCAGGCACTGCCAATTTTTGAACAAATTCTACAATGCTATTCATGCTATTGATTGCGCTATCTCCTAAAGCATTTAAAGACCAGTTCTCCATACCTAACTTTATTAATGTGACTGCCATTTTCACTCTGTTTACAATTTCTAATGCTGCTACATTCATTTTTATTCCTACTTCCTTTTTATTTAATATTTTTTGCCATTAATTTGATGCATTCTTCTTCAATAACAGCTTTTTCCCAAGCTTTATCCGTTCCATTAAGAATTTTCATTTTTCTTTTTGTTAAAATGTCGTCCCGCCACTTCTTAAAATCTTTGTTTTGGTTGTTTAAAATCGTTTTAGCTGCTGTTTCAAAAATACTTTCTTTTTTTGCGGCCACTTCTGTTCCCTCACTTCTTTTAAATTTGGGTTTTAACTGGATCCCATAACCAAAACCATTAAATTACAGTAGAAAAACAAAAAAGACTCTAGTTTCAGAGTCTTCAGTCGGTTATTCTATTAATCACTTGTTTACGTGGTTTCTTTTTTTGCTTTTTTTCGTTTCTTCATCCATAAAATAAAACCTGCGGTTCCAGCAATCGCCACACTAATTCCTATAACTCCAGTTAATAGATTACGCTCACCAGTTTGTGGTAAAATTTCTTCAGGAATGTTAGGAATGACTGTTACTTTATTACTTTCCATTTTCTCATCATTGATTAACAAGAAAGCAATGTTATCAATTGGAGGTTTTAATTCTTCTGGAGTAACACTTTCTTTTATTTTTGTTGAAATCGTTAGCTTAAATGTTTTTCCGTGTAAGTCTTCTAATCGTTCCTCATTAAATTTAAACGATACAACTTGTTTTTCAACTTGTACTTCTCCCCAATTTGAAACATCTTGTCCGTTTGAATCTTCAACCTTTAAACTATTAAATTCTAGTCGATCATCTAATACATCTTGAATCACGATACTTTTTAATTTTTCATCGTTTTGAATTGCTGCGTACACAACAAATTCAATTGGATCTTTAACAGACACAATTTCTTTTGAATCTACTAACTTATCTCCATCAACAATTTTCTTCATAATGTTACTTTCCAAAGCCGGTGGAGTAACATGAACAATATTAGAATCAATTGTGGCTTCATTAACAGTTAACTTCATGTTATTTGGTATTCTAAGCGCTTCTAAGGCACTTAAATCACTTCCTTCAATATAGTTAGCTTTAATTTGCCAATTTAGTTTCTGGCCTATTAATTGAGGTGCATAGTCTTCAGTAAATTCAAAGGTTACTTCATTACTTGCATAATCACCAGGTGCTTTTTCGTCTGTTTTTTCTACTGTTGATTCACTTTCTTCATTCGTTGGTTCTTTTTCGTTGTCGTTTGGCATAGGTTCCTCAGAATTACTGATAACTTCACCATTTACTTTAACAACACCTTCGTTGGTGATATCCTTCCCATTTTGATCAAAAACGCTTAGTTTTTTAAACGAAAAGGCTTCATGTAACATATCGGTTAATACAACGTTTTTTACAGCTGTATCATTTGCGATTTGTACGTCTCCGTTAAAAAGAATATCTTTTGTTACATCAATTAACTCTAATTCTTCAACATGTTCACCAGAATCATTAACAATAGATTTAACAATGGTGTTTTCTAAAGGAATTGGGCTTACGGTTACAATGTTTGATTCCATTGAAAGATCACTACTTGTTACTTCATCATTTACACGTAAATTCATGATATTTGGAATTTTACCATCTTCTAAGTTTGAAAGGTCAGATCCTTCTACATAATTCGTTGTCACTTCCCAAACAAAAGTTTTCCCGTACATGGTCGATACATAATCTTGATCAAATTTAAATTCCAAGTTTTGTCCTTCTGTTGAAATTTTTCCTTTATCAGTAATATCTTTTCCATCGGCACTAAATACCTTCATAGATTTGTAACTCAAGGCTTTATAGAGTTCTTCATCTACACTAACATTTTCTAATTGTGTAGCATTTGTCACCACTGACGTTCCTCTAAAAATAATATCTCGTTGGTTGTCAGTAAAAACATCATCAATATCTTCTTCTCCAGTTGCTTTTAATACTCTTTGAGTGATTGTAGCTTCAATAGGTGGTACTAAAACCTCAACTGGAGGACTTACTACTGGTTTTCCATTTACAATCAATTCCATCACATTCGGCAATGAAATAAATTCTTGGTCTTCTTCTTTTTCAATCGGAACACTTGGATTGTATTTAATTTTAATAAGCCACTCTATTTTCTTACCTTTTAAAGACTGTACATAGTCAGTATTGAACTCAAAAGACACTTTGGATATATACTAATAAAGTAGACAGTATTTTTAATGGTATACTGTTTATAAGTAGACACTAAAACGAAAGGAATGATTCAAATGTCCAATTACAAAAAATATGATGAAGAATTTAAGAAAAGCCTTGTTAATCTTTACCATGGAGGTAAAACACAAACTTCGTTGTGTAAAGACTATGGCGTTTCCTTTACAGCGTTATCCCGCTGGGTAAAACAATATTCTGAAGTTCAAATTGAAGATGGTTCTATCCTTACTGCTAAACAGATTAAAGACTTACAGAAGAAAAATGCTTTATTAGAAGAGGAAAACCTCATCTTAAAAAAAGCGATTGCCATCTTCACGCCACACTCAAACAACGATTAGATGCGGTTCATTTATTACGTTTTGATCATTCTATTGTGCGCCTTTGTAGAGTCTTAAACGTAAATAGAAGTACCTATTATAAACACTTTGACCCAACTCCTGCTCCTAGAACTGTTGAAAATCAACAGCTTCGACAAACCATTTTTTCTATCTATATGGATTCTAAAAAACGATTAGGTGCTGCGAAAATAAAAGTTGTTCTTGAGCGTGATTTTGGAATTTTCATTAGTGTTGGGCGAGTGTACCGATTAATGAAATCAATGGATTTGCCAAAAATGTCTACAGCTAAGCCGAAATTTTTATATGCGAAACCAAAGGTTTCTTTAGCTTACTCAAATCACTTAAACCAACAATTCAATCCGACTGAACCGAATCGAGTTTGGACGAGCGATATTTCTTACATTCCTGTTAATAAAGGGTTTGTTTATCTCTGTGTCATTTTAGATTTATTTTCCAGGAAAATTATAGGATGGCGCGTTCGTCCAACTATGGAAGCTTCTTTAGTCCTTGAGACACTTGAAACAGCTGTGAATCAAAGAAATCCCAAAGAGCCTGTTCTATTCCATACAGATCGTGGAAGCCAATACTGTGCGACTAGTGTTCGTCAATTTTTAGACACACATAACCTCGTTCCATCTTATTCCAAAGCAGCTTACCCATGGGATAATGCCGTAAACGAGTCTTTTTTTAAATATATGAAAAAAGAAGAACTGAACCGCAGAACATTTAGAACAATCCAAGAAGTTGAACAATCTTCATTTGAATATATAGAGGGTTTTTACAATTCAAAACGCCCCCATTCAGCAAACAATATGATGACCCCGAATGAAAAAGAAAAAATCTATTTTGGGTCTATCTAAATTGTATCTATTTTTGTGTCTACTTTATTGACATCTGTCCACTTCTTTTTCTTTTACAACCTCTTTACCTTTAGTTGTAATGTCTTTCCCATCAGAGTCGAGTACTTTCATACTGACAAAATCAAACGAATTGTTTAATACATCTTTTAGGATAACTGAATCAATATCCTCATCATCTGTAATTTGAATCGTCCCTTTAAACGTTAATTCAGTGTTAATATTATCAATTTCCATTGAATCAACTTCTTTTCCGTCTGCATCAATTATTTTTTTTATAATTGAATTAGGCAACAATTCTTTTACTGGATTTTCTACTTCGTTTGTTTCCTTAGTACTATTTTCTATTGTGACTGTTGCTTTATTTTTAATCACAAAAGATACAGCAGCGTTAGCAAATAAATTATTTGCACTAAAAACCATGACTAGCATAATCGCAACGACAAGCCAATTTCTTATTTTGCTCTTCATCTATTTCTCCCCTTCTTTCTTAATCCACACGTACATTCACTTTTAAGGAGTAACTTTCGCCTTCATACACCATTACTTCTTTTAACAAGTGATCATTTCCTGTAAAAGTTAATGTATTTGTGTCTTTGTCTAGTGCAATAGTTCCCGCATTAGGAATAACTGCGCCTTTGTCATTTATAAGTTCCGCCGAAAGAAAAGTTACTTCTTTCGGTAAAGGATCTGTAATGATAAATTTCTTATATTTCTCCAGTAAATCTTGGCCAAGAATATTTACTTTTTGAGTAATGAGATAGGAAATTTCTTGCCCGTGTTTTACTTGAACTTTGTTAATGTCTTTTCCGGATAAATCAACTACTTTTTTAGTCGGTTTTTCTGGTTGAACGCTGAACAACGTGGCTGAGTTTAATGAATTCCAAGCCAAGCCATTTTTAGATCCAACTTTTAAAACTTGACTATCTCCAGCTACCTGGAAACTGACAGTTGCTCTTTTGAATGAATCTGCACCAAGTACGTCCTCAAAGTCGTTTTCAGCGTTCCCACCACCTAAAGCAATACCTAGCCATACTTTTTCTGTTTCAGCTGGATAGTTTGGATTAGCGGAGTAGTTAACAAGTGTATTATGGGTTGTATAGCTGTTTAAATTTTTATCAGTTGTTTTGTATGCCACATATTCACCTGTATTTAAAGAATTAATCGTAAAATAGGAATCGCCACCTAATGTGATTTTATTCCCACTTTCAGCTTCAAAAAATTCATATTTCGTATCTAATTGATTCATGTTTAAAAAGAAATATCCTGAAAATAAATTTTCTGAAAAATCAATAGCTGCTTCTTCATAAAAAACGGCCACTCCTTTAACTTTTTTCATATTACTTAATGTCATTACCGCTTTAATGTCTTTACCTTTGTATTTCCCTACATAGTTATACGTTACTTTAACCGTATCTGTTGCTTTAAAATCATTAAATTTAATCGCTTGTGATCCGTATCCATCAAGGTATTGCGGGTGTACTCCTGTTTCTAATCCATCTAACCGTTCAGGTCGTTTTTTGGCTGCATTAGCCGCTTTTTTATAGATTGTAGCTCTTCCTTCAGTAATAGCTGAACTTTCAATCGTATACCCCTTTTTTTGAGGATTACGTTCAATAATTAGGTTGTTTGTGGCTTCAATTACTGGATTATCTTTATCTACTGTAATATGTTCTGCACTTACTGAATTAAAGAACCCCAGAAAAGAACTACCGATAATGGTTACTATAGTAACTTTAGAAATAAACCGTCTTAATTTCATCTTATTTCCCTCCTTTTTTCTTGATTATTTACGTTTTTATTACTTTACTTTCACTGTTATTTTCAATGAATAGGTTTCACCTGTATACTGCATAACATTTTTCAACATGTTCTCGTTGGCTGTAAATTTGACTGTGTTTGATTTTTCATTAAAATCAATTGTTCCAGCATTTTGAACTACCGTTCCTTTTTCATCCACTATTTCAGCTGATACAAACGTTACATTTTCTGGTAAGGGATCCTCTATAATAAATTTGGAATATTTTTCTAGTAAATCTTGGCCAAGTGTATTGATTTTTTGGTTAATCAAATAGGCAATTGTTTGTCCATGCTGCACTTGAACTTTGTTAATGTCTTTTCCTTGAGTATTTACAACGGTTTTAGTTGGTTTTTCCGGTTCAACACTAAAAAGTGTCGCACTTGAAATTGACATCCAAGCACTTCCATGTTCGGACCCTAAAGTAAAAGACTGTTTCTTTCCAGAAATTTGGAAACTAACAGTCGCTTTTTTAAAATTTTCTGATCCAATTTTGTCTATAAAATCATTAGAACTTCCTCTCCAATAGTCTCCTGTAACACCCGTTGCTGCAGTGACTCCTTGGTATTTAACAAGTGAATCGTTCGTAATATACACATTATTTTCATTTGATTTACTATAATCAGCAAATTCCCCTATATTTAGAGAATTTATACCAATGTAAGCATCTTTGTTAAATTCAATGACTTCATCTGTTTCTGCCAAACGAAATTCCAAATCATAATTGAAACTTCCAACATTAAAGAAAATATTTCCACTAAACAAATTTTCTGAAATATCGATCATAGGATAATCATAATCTGTTGGGGCATCAACAGATTTTATGTTTGAATACGTAGCAATTGCTTTTACTGGCTTTTTGTTATAGTTTCCAACATTGTTGTAAGTTACTGTAACAGTGTCCGTATTTTTCACATCGTGTAATGCCACCGCTGTTGCTCCATAACCTTTAACGTAGTTTGGTGCTAAATCTGTTTTGAAATTTTCTTCAAATTGATAATTAGACGAACTTTCGTTTAAAGGAGCGTTCTCATCTTTTGAATAAATTTTTGCTCTACTACCAGTGTTTGTTTCCACTTTGTACCCTTTTCTTTCAGGATTCATTTCTACAACAAGATTATTTGTTGCATTTATGGCTGGGTTATCTTTATCGACAACAATAAGTTCCGCTAAAGCAGTTTGTGTAAAGACTCCCAACGTGGATCCACTGAAAAAAATACTTACTAATAAAATCTTCGTTAGTTTTTTTAACATGATTTGTGATCTCCTTCTTATTTTTATTTATCTAAAAAGTAGTATACGTCACTGAAGCAGCTTTCCGGTTAAATCTAAAGCTCTTAACTTTCAAGTAAAGTACAGTGTCTTTTGTGTCCGAAATAATTGTAAGTTGTGTGGCCTCTTTTAGTTGCTCAAATCCGTACCATTTATTTTTCATATTTGATTCATTTCCAAAAAAAATATTTGTGACTTTTATTTTTTCGATTCTAGTTGAATCTCGTTTCCTACAAATTTCAACTTGTTCTCTTTTTAAATAAATAGTCTCTCCCTTCGCCATGTGCCCCCAACTTTCTAAAATTCATTGTCTCCTAACTTCTTTAAAATACTCTTACTTTCGTTGGGCTTCTAATTTTAATTGCTTTCATTTCTTCACCTCTTCTCTATGTCTTAGTCTTAATTGGATTCGTTACTTTTTTAAAACTAGTCATGTTCTTTCCAAAGTTAACAAGCTTACTTTTTACTTTTTTTTTGATTGGCTGTCCGCTTTAATTCGATTGAGATTATCCGTTTCTACATTTGCCAAAAGAACGTTAATTTCTGGTGATCTTGGACCTTTCCCTGGAGCCTTTTCATAGGCTTCCTCTAACCCTTTTTTATACTCTTTTAATTCCACTTCTGTTTCAAACTCAACTAATTGAATGAAATACACAATTCTTACACTCGTAAATGGAACTAAATAAACAACTTTTAGACTTGATACCACATCATTCACTGGTTCTCCTTCAATTTCGATATCCGTTCTTTTTACGGATTGTGTAAATAGTGCTTGATCTTCTTTCAAATAGTTTTTCCATTTTTCGGGCAAAAATAAAAGAGAGTCCATTTGATTGGTTAATCGAATGAAATCTCTCTCGGTTGTTAAAATATGAATATTCTCTTTGAAGTCTTTTGCCCATTTCTTGAACTTCATCTTATCTATAAATTTAAGCACAAGAAGAAAAGCCGTCCAAAAACCAAGTACCCAACAAGTTCGAAATAAAAATTCAGGTGAAACCATTATAGAATTTTTTCCTAGTTGTAGATTTCCCATAAACACAACCATGACAACCATAAATCTAATTATTTTGCTTACTTCATTTCCTTTAATTTTTTCTTCAAAATGGATTCCACATTTGCTATACCTTTCTATATACTTGTCTTCCCTTACATAATTCGGATGAAGCATAAATTTGTGAAAGAAACATATAATTAAAACAACAAGAACAATTGAAAAAATCATTGATAGCATCGTAGGAAATAGTTTCATTAACGGCTCCATTTGTTTTGAAGTTAAATCTGTCTCTACTTGAAGATAGTCTAAAAATAATTCTTCAAGGAAAAAATATAAAACTAGAAAAGTCGTTGTTAAAGTACTTGGCTAGCCAATAATCCCAATCCCCTGACAAAATTTATCATCACTCTAAACCAATTGAATTCCTGCAACCACCTAAAATACGGTTCCTTCCATAACATTCTGTAATTTTCTATTGTTACTCTTAGTTTATTCATTGTTATTCTCCTTTTCCGTATACTTTTTTTAATTCTTCTTTGCTCTGTACAAAAAGATAATTTTTTACACTCGCATTTTTTGCTGTTCTTATTTGTTTTTGTAGTCCAGCAACTGGTCTTGGTTCCATATTGTTTAGCATGTTTCCTAAAATAGCGGAATCTTCCATAATTCTCGCTTTGTATCCTTTATTCTCAATATTATCAATTTTTTCACCTCGCAACAGTTCTTCGTCTCTTGTCTTTTTTTCTTTCTCTGCTCGTTGAATACTCTTTGTTAATTTGAACGTATCTCCAGGAGTAAAATTATCAATATCCACACTTGTTACTCCGTATTCTTTTAAATACTCTTTAAACTCTTCAAATTCTTTTTCTGTTTTAAAATTAATAATGGAAACTTCATTTATATACACTTCAATAATTTGTTGTTTAAGGCTGATAATTGGATTAAAAGTATCTATTGGTGCATCTATGTTCAAAATCCTTACGTTATAGCCCGTTTTCTTTAATCGATCAATCATCTTTTCAGAACCTTCTATATTCACTATCTCATTCTCCAATCTTCTTTGACTTGTTTCTTATATTTTAATGACTCGTCCCATATTTCAACATTCATAAAACTAGGAGTTATTTCTGAAACAAAATTGTCTACACCTTCAACTTGATCTAATATAAACTTCAATTCATGTGATGTCTTTTGAGCTGCATTGTCACCTAAAAAGCCCAATACAGAAAAGTCATGATTTTTGGAATCAATTAGCATAATGTCCTTTATTACTGCTAAAAATACTTTTAATGGCAATTCATATACCCACAAGAGTTCATCAATAGCTAGTAATTCTTGAAGGATTGTTTCACGTGATAACTTAATTCCTTTTTCATCATAAACATATTCGATATATTTAATGAGAACCGTTAAAAGGTTTTCTGCGCTTCTTATATAAAATCCTTGTGCACCATTAAAACCATGAATACTTTGTTCATATTTCTTAATAAGTTCAATTTCAATTGGTACAATAGGTACAGAAACATCGATAGAGGTACTTTTCCCCTGCTCTTTTATCAAATTCTCTCGTGTGCCTATTGCACCTTTCCCTAAAGTGATTTCCCGATCAACTAAATTTTTAAAATTCGTGGTATGGGCTTCTTTCAAATCATTCTGGATCCATTCTTCTATTATTTTCTCTACTGTTTCTCTTTGTCTTTTTTTCACTTTCTTGTAAAGATAAATCATGGGTACTATTCCAATAAATACAAGTTCTCTCTGTTTAAATATCACTTTTGTCTGATTCAATAGATAAATCAATAAAATCGGCAAAATCACACAAACATAAAACATTAGTAAAATTGGTTCATTTCTTTCATAAATATCCCTATAAACTGCAAAAAGTACAAAAAGAAAAAGTATATTTACAAATGTTGTAAACATACTTTTTTTAAACTTTATTTTATTGATAACTATGATTCCCTGACTTACATGTTTAAAAACTATACCTATGGGAAATAGAAAATTCATATAAAGTGCAATTTTCAGCAAAACTAACGTCAATTGAAGTATTATATCTGTTGTTCCTTCTATCAATTTACCTTCACTCCTTATGATTATAGTGTTGTCCCTCTTAGTTAAAATATATTAGATGGGGGACAACGTTGATTAATCAGCTTTTGTTTCAACTTCTAAAAGTCCCACAACTCGCTTGTGTTGTTGATCTACATCTAAAATGTCTTTGATAATAGTAGCATTTGACTTACTGTTTAAAATCAGTTGTGGTATTAGCACTCCGTTTTCAAAAATTCCATAGTCACAAACGACATCTTTTACTTCATATTTGTTCATTTTTTGTTCCTCCTTTAATATCTTTAACATTTGGTGTAATGACATTAAAAATCAATCTCCTGCAGCTGTAGTAATTCCTTATTTTTTTCTTCAACATAGAATATCCAACGTACTGGAGGTTTGTATTGTCTATTTGGATAAAGTAAATTTGATAAAAAGTTTCTTTCATTCTCTTCAATAGAAAGAAGAACACTTTCAAATCTCTTATCCGTTAATACTTGTTGCTCCAATACTAGTTTTTCTTGTTTCACTTTGTCTGAACTATGAATAATTGTATTATTTCGATTAAGCATAAATACTGCATTGAGATCTATTGAATCATTATCTTCAGAACGTACTGTTAAAATCATGTTTGTTCCTATCTTTTTGGATAATTCCACTTGAACTTGATTCAATTGAAAAGTCTTTTTTGGTTCCCATTTGTACACAAGGTTGGGAGTGTTTACTATTTTTTCGTTTAAGTTGTTCTTTATATCTGCTGAAATGTAATTTGTGATTATACCTATTGCTAACGATGACATTAACCAAAACATAATATAATAAGTTTTGTCAATTTTTCTTCTATATAAGACAACTACCGCAATTTTGTATAAACATGTGCTTAAAATTAAACTGATTAATACAATACCTACATAAATACAAAATGAACTTAAATTAATTGCATCTATTGCTTGTTGATAGGTTTCATAGTCCTTTATATCTGGTATTTTAAATTTTTCCACTCAATTCACATCCTCATATTCTTTTAAACCTTTTTGGTTAAGGGATATTCCATCTCATTACCTCCATTTTCTTCTGTTAACCTATCTAATGCAGCAAGTATATTTTTCCGTTCTATGGAATCAAGCCTGTTAAGAAAGTCCTTCCAGTTATCTTCATACATAAGCTCATTGCTAATTTCGTACGACCAACCGTTTACTAATTCATTTAGTTCAATTACCAGCCTAAAACATCTTACTTCCCATGCTGTTAAGTGATCTTTATAATCAGCTCGTCTAACTAGCAAATCAATCCATTCTACATGAGATAACTCTTTTGTATTCTTTGCAGCTGTTCGAGCTTCTAAAGCATCTACCGCATAGACAAGTACCTGGTTATTTCTGTATTGATCTTCAACAATGTAAGCTTTCAAAAAAATGCACTCCCTTTTGATTAATCAATCACTTCTCTGAGATAGACTACTTTCGACACTTGGTTTCCGTTTTGTAAATAAGTTATGCCTACACGATTATCATGTTTAATAGCACCCGTTAAAGCTAACCTTTGGTGCTGCGTTAATCGTTTTAAATCGCTGTAGTAGTGCAAAATTACTTTTTTCGATTTTTTATGACTTAGGTATTCAATAAGTTGATTTATTTGTACTTCTCCCACAAAATCCTTCCTCTCTTTTATTAATAGTTTTAAATTTATTATCAAATAGACATCTGATAGTTACTAATTTTGTAAATGTTTTTTCAAATTTTTTAGTCATGTTTTATTCGCACGGTTAAGCATCAGTTACCGCAACTCTATGAACGAAAGACTTGCCAAAGTCTCTCTGGGCATGCTATTGCTCGATACAACCCACAAATGTACTTATGTTTGTATGTCTTGGCAAATCCCTCAATGTACGTAGCAGACAATCTTTTCAGTTGTTGGCACAACTATTTTGACCTGTTTTTACCCCTGCTCCTTAGTAGCTACGCTGATCAGCAAGGCGGTTGACTAGACCGAAATATTCAATTAGTGAGCTTATTTCTTTAGCCTGTGGTTTTCCTTTAGGTATTTTCGTTACCCAAAGATTTTTCAATCGCTTCTAATTTCGCCTAAGTCCATAAACTAGAAAAGAAGTCTCCACCCCATGTTCGAAATTCACTCTCTTACCTGGTTATAGTTTCTAATCTCTCGAACTGGTATTTTCTTTAGAAGAAAGTCCAAGCAAATTAGCAACTATCAAATGTCTATTGTTTAGCAATGGTACGTGCAGTTTTATTTATTCCCTAATGTAGCAAGCTCTTGAACAAATTTTGTATCAATTTTATTTAGTTTTTTAGATTTTCCTTTTCCGGTGCTTATTAATGCTGCTCTTGGGTTTAATCTTTCTGCAATGACGATTCCTGATTCATCCATCACTCTACTGATTTCATGAAAAACGGATTCTAATGGCATTTCGCAACCTTTAACCTCTACTCGTCTCCCTTTGTGATAATAGAAATCTTTTACAAATGTCGTGTTTCCGTCTATAACAATGGGTCTCCCTGTAAATAATTTTGCTGTACTTCCTAACCTAGAAACATCCGATTGTTTTAATGTCATACCTTTTGCCATGTTGATCCTTCCTTTCTCCTATTAATTAATTTACTTATTATCTAATGTGAAAATCTTTAATGTCTTACCATCACCAACACTGTTTGGTCCAAGTTATTTTATCAACTCTCAGTGCCATGATTTTTTAGTAAAGCTCGACAAACAAAAAAAGGGGGCTATCACTATAAATAAATAGTGATAACCCCCTTTTAAATCGCGCTGTAACAATTAACCCCATAAAAATAATATATTAATTCAATCATTTCAGCTAAAAAAACTATTTTCACAAAAATCTTATTGAAAATAAGCTGAAAAATGAACCGTTGTATGATATATTATTAATTGTTGTGACATTTAGTCGCAACCGGGGCTTCTTGTACAGGAGCAACGAAAAAAGGCAATGTGCACTATCTAATTCTGAGTTAGATTGCTGCACCCTGGATGTACTGACCATAATAAATCGTCGCCAAACGACTTATTATGCGAGCATTCAGGGCCTTTTTTGTTTACCCAGTTTTAACAAAAAACCAGTAAAACAAAATTTTTATTTAGTTTTCAAAGTTATTCTCTAATAGTTAAGTTCATTTCTGCAATATTAATCTAACACATAAATGAACTAACTACAAGACAAAACAAAATAAATAAACGATATAGCATATTTAATTTCACTTATTACTATATAAATATATCATAAGTACTTCTAAAAATGTTAGGTGATTTCAAAATATTAGCAAATATTAGTAATTATTAGCAGATTAATAATTGTTGATTTCAGCTTTACTCATAAAAAGGTTGATGCCTAGCTGTTTCGAGTCATTAATAATGGTTTCTTTTAAAACTTCGTGTTTACTAGTAATCGCATACACTAAAGCCATATTGTAATTAATTTCAGCATTTTTCTTTTGACCTAATGCCAGTAAATTAAACCCTTTTTCATAAATTAAGTATCCTAAATGATAGCTATTATTCAATTCATTTGCCCAAAATATCCCTTCATCTGCCATTTGAATTGATATTTCATATTCTTTTATTTCAGAATAAAATTTTGCTATATTAAAGTAAATTTTCAATATTTCAAAAATGTTTTCTTCTCTAAACAACGTTTCATTTCTTAACATTAATACTGCCTTATCAAACCATTTTTGAGCTTTTTTAATTTTTTTTCTTTCACATGAAATAATTCCAAGTCCACAGTAAACTAAAATGTCTTCAACATCACCATTAATTTCATAATCTTCTAAAATTCTATTAAAAATTTTCTCAGCTTTATCAACATCCCCCAAACCAACTAATGTTGTCATGCCTAAGTAGTAATAGTATCTTTTACTTTGAGAAATATTAATAATCTCAGAAGGATTAATTTGTCCCACTAATTGGTAAAAAGCATTTTCATGTTTACCTAGTGCCACAAGTTTACTTACATTGCTCAATACTCGTTGTGTAGAACTTTGATTCCCAATTGTAATCTCAAATATATCAATATCTAGCTTTATTGCAATCTCCTTCAAAATATATGTTGAAGGCATACTATTGCCATTTTCAATATTGCTAATAGTACCTTGAGTACAAATCCCCTTTGCTAATTCAATTTGAGACATATTTAATTGTTTTCTTTTTGACTTAATTTTCATAGCAATTTCCCTATTTATAACATTCTCCCCCTTAGACAATGAGTTTCACATAGTGTATACTAAAAATAATTAATATTTGGAGGTGAAAAAATGCAATTTTTAGCTACCTTTTTTAATATCACTCCATACGGTAACACCCCATGGTCATAAAAAAAAAATTAATTTCCCCTTGAAATAGTGCATTTTTATGTTCTATTTCTTTTTTTTATACAATTGTGCACTTGACGTATTTTTACCCGCAGTCTCAATATTACAAATTCCTTTTTCTTCAACTTCATTTTTAAATCTAATGGCCATTTGTCTTCTTGTTGTTAAATCTACTTGTTTCCAAATAAGTGGAACAAATAAATCTGAAACTTTAAAGATTAATCCAGGTTCTACTTTCTCAACTTCCAAAAGTAAATTTTCATAATTAATCACAGCTGATCTTCCCTTCAAGTAAATTTAATATATACTACACTAACATTCATGTCAACATGCATGTTAGTATAAAAATTCATAATATCTAGTAAAATTAAGATAATTCACTTAACACTCTAACGTAGATTAAAGAAATCTCAACAAATATATCCTCGTCTTCATCAAATATCATTCCAATCCATACTGGCAATATTCTACCAATTAAAGCATACATTCCAATTATTTCTGACATAAAAACATCTTTCTTGGCTTCTCTCGTTGCAACTTTAAGCTTTTTAACTATACCAGGTACACCAAGTTCTTTAGCCTTTCCTTCAAATTCAGATTTTAAAAGACGAGCTTCATTTTCAACTTTATCTGTTAAAGCAATACCTTCAGCTGCTAGGTACGTTTTATTCTCGACCTGATTGATTACATATTCAGACTCAAGAACAATTAAAGCATTGTAAACTTGATCTAAAATCAAATTCCCTAAATTAGCTAAACCAACAAAAAAATACATTGGTAAAGTCTCTATAGTCCTCTCACGTTCAATCCATGTTGATACTGTAGATTGTGGAATTCCTGTAACTACCGAAAACTCTGATAAATTCATCTTCAATTCATCCCTTAAAAATGTAAAAATAGGGTGTTTCCCAATACGTCTCACTTTAGTCATTCCTTGCCTACCCTCTTTCAATAAAAGAATTATTTCATATGCGATAATTATATCGCAATCAGAATAAAGCTTCAAATAAAAATAGGTCTACAACGAATATACTGTAAATAATCATTAACTATAAAACAAGCATGGTATCAGGGAAGGCTAGTCATTGCCGTATACTTGATATATTGTTATTGGCACATCGGCTATTTAAAATCAGCCTGTGTCCAACTCTAATATTTGTTGTTCTATAGGCATTTTCAGCTCTTTTAACGTGTGTTCTTTTAACTGTTGGAAGATTCTATTCGCTTCCGGGATTATATTTAAAAGTGCCTCTTGAAATTTGTTTAATTGTTCTCTTTTAGTTTTAAGAATTAACTGAAGCATAAACGATTTTGTAGTCAAGAATGTTTTTCCGTATCGACCTCTGGTCGTTTTTACGAAAAGCTCCCCTTCAGTACGCAGCTGGTACATTAAATCCTTTAGGGTACTTAATGGAATACCCATATCTTTGACAATTTCTTTAGTTGTAATTTCTAATGTTGGCTTATTATGACTTGTTTTTGAATGAATATACGTGAAAAAGTCTTCTCTCCATTCATGATAATGAGTACGTTCTCGATCTTCACGTTTCTTGGCATGTTTTACCCATAAAGAACGGTCCACTCGTCCAGTGTTTTGTTTTTTTAATGCTTGTAGCTGATCAGATTTCACCCATTCATTCACTAGTAAGTCTATAAAACGACTACTGGCTCCTAAATAGTCTCCTGAATAAGCACTAATTACTTTTCGTTCTACAGTTCGATGTGGCAATGGATTAGTTAAATTGCTGTTAAAGAGATCCATTTCATTTAAACAGTCTTGAAACGGTACTCCAGAACTGAAGTTGGCTAGTGATAACGTTAATATTGTGTTATCTCTTCCTGAATCAGTTCCGTGGCCGCAATCAACTTCTTCAGCATTAATTAAAGCTTTGTACCACATTGAATTTACTTGCTTATATTTAACTTTTTTTAACGGAGTCTTAACAACAGATAACTTTGTTTTTCGTTCAATTAATCTTTTCTCCTGGTATTTCATTGACCATTTCATTAACTTTTCAAATTTATACGTAAAATTAGGTTCAAAGTGCACAATGTTCTCCTGGTTAGGCGCTCTAAAAACCCCAAAATGATTACACGTAATGTCAATCATTGAACCCAAACGTTCCTCAAAAGCCATCCGGATACTAATCGAAATAGCTTTAGCAACATTTAATGACTTATAATTATTTTCACTTGAGATAAAACTAGCATGCTCCAATACATAATACACATGATATCCGGCTGGTGTTTCTAAAATAAGTGTTGGTAATAGTCCTAAGTCAGTGTTTAATGACTCCAGGACTAATTCATTTTCAGTTAATTTTTTGTCTTCGCTGCAATCGATGTCTACCACAAAACAATTAATTTGATTTAAATTCTTTTCAAAGTGCCCTTTTACATAATTGCGACCAGCATCAGCGTAACCACCCCACCCATATATATTGGGTGTCCAATGAGATAAGTTGGGGTTTTCATTTAAACCCTCTAAAGATGTTAGTACAATGCCACGGGACTCTTGCATAGCTTCTTTCGTTCTGAAACCAAAGATAGATCCTTTTTTGTTTTTATCTTCTTTTTGAGAAAGACTAATTATTCTACTGTTATAAGGTTTTACTTGTTTAATTCCATTTCTTAAAACGAACTCTCTAGCTTCTTCAGCCCATTGTTTTTGCATTTCAATCATATTAACACCTCCAGTTTGACTTGATATAAAAAAAGAGAGCGCACTTTTTACTTGTGCGCTCTCTTTCGTCTATTCAAACTATTTTAGGCGTAAATCAATATAAAAAACACTCAAATAAGCCTTAAAAGGTTGAAGTTTCAGCAAAATTTTGGTATAATAAGTTATCAGAAACAGGTTACCGCCTGCTTCATCAAAATAAAATACTAATTTTACGGGACGAGAATGAACACATAGTGTTGTATGTGATTCAGAAATGTATAAGAGGGACCAATCTCTTTTACATTCCGTCTCTTTTTTTTATTTTAAATTATGTTTCCGTTTAAATCCTTATATCCAAAATACAACAAATAGGATTGAATGTAAATAGATATAGCAATGGAAATTTGTGTGCTATATCTTTCACTCTTTTTTTTTTTACATAATAAGATCTCATTATTTACAAAAACTGCTTTATAAACGTTATCACACTAATGTTTACAACTATATAGCACACTTTTTTCCATATAGTGCCGGTATCTATATAGCACACAAATTTCCACGTCGATTAACGTAGCTCACTTTTTTCCATTTGACTCATTTAGAACCAAAAACGATGTTTTTCTTTTTAATTTTATTAAATAATCCTAAATAAGCCCTTTAATCGTACTATTTTATCTCTTTCAACCAACGTAGCATACTTTTTTCCATGAGTTAATCGAGATTACATAGCACACTTTTTTCCATCATTATACAGATCAAGCATTTCATTAACATACACATGTGTATACACACCCACATACACAAATCAGTGTTCTATTCATTAAAAATGCTTTTAAATCCCTTTAAAGTGTTTGTGTATGTATAAGTATGTGTATACACATACTTATACATACTTATTTTTCATTTAGCTTATTTAATCGTTGATTTCTGTTTTTCAGTATGCTATGATATGCATATAATAAATTTAGGAGGTGCTACATTGAGTGGAATAAATGCCCTCGATATAAACAAGGAACGGGATCGAGTCGTTTCAAAATCTGTTGATCTTGTCCGGAAGGCTAGACATGAACTTTCCGCAAAAGAAACTACTCTTGTTGACTTTATGATTTCTAGAGTAAAAGACAATGACAACCAATTATTGTCGGTTGAAACTTCATTATCTGAAATAAATGCTATTTGTGATTTTGGAGAGGGCGGCGCTTCATATGGAAGTACTGAGAAAGCTCTCTACAATTTAACAAGTAAAGGTATGTTAGTAGAAACTGAAGACGGCTGGATTACGAATGGTCGCTGGTTGGAAAAAGTCTATATAAAAGAAGGACAGGCTGTTTTAAAGTTAGACAAAGATTTAGCACCTTATCTACTACATTATGCTGGAAAGAAACATTCTCATTATTCATTCAGGGATCAAGTTAATCTGAAAAGCATTTATGCTAAGAAATTATATGAATTGCTGCAATCTTACGATGACGGCGAAGAGGTAGAACGTACTGTTGAATTTATGAAAGAATTCTTTAATAAAGAAAATACTGAATGGTATAGATTATTAAACTACATTAGAAAAGCAGTTAATACGATTACTGAAGTAACGACAATGACCGTTACTTACTCAACTATTAAACAAGGTAAATCAACGGTCGCCATTCGATTTTTAGTGCAAAAAAAGAAAGAAGAGTTAATTAATTAATTTTTTTAATCAAAGCGTGTGTATAGGTATGTGTATACACATACTCACGCACAACAATAAAAGGAGTGTATAAAAAATATGTCAAAAACAAGTATAATTGGAACTTTAGCTGATAAAGGTGGCGTTGGTAAGACTACTATAATTTATAACAAGGCAGAACATGATGCTGCTAATGGTAAAAAGGTCCTATTAATTGATGGTGACGAAAATAGACATCTCAGCAGCATCTATAACAACTATCAGAACACAGGAACTGTAATGAATTGTTTTTCTGACAAAGAAGAAGTTGAATTTGTGCATGTGAAAGAGAATTTAGATTTAATACCTGGTTCAAAGGAACTAGGGGAATTAAATACTCAATTAGCTACTGCTACCAATAAAGAAACAAAGTTTTTTATGTGGTTATTAGATCACGCCGATGAACTTGAACAGTATGATCGCATCTATATTGATTTACATCCAAATATGTCAATAATCACAAAAAATTTCTTGATTGTTTGTGACTTACTTCTTTGTCCCGTTGAACCGCATAAATTCAGCTTTGAAGGTCTTGATTCTGCGAAGATAAATTTGGACAAATTTAGAGGAGAAATGATTGATTTTAGATCAAGAGAAACTCTTGTAAAAGCTCAACTAATGTTTATCGGAAATAAGGTGAAACACAATACAAAATCAAGCTTTTCATTTAAAAAAGTTGTTGAAGATCGAGATGATTTTTTAGGATTCTTTTGGGATCGTACATTAATGGCCAATTCAACAAGTGAGAATATCCCGATTGTAGAAATGCTAAAAGACGAAAACCTAATGAAAGATAAGTCATCTAGAGAATATCTATTACACACTGAAGAAACATTAGAAAATATAAGTAAGTATATCGATTTGTATGTATAAGTATGTGTATACACATACTTATACATACGTTTCAATCCAATGTAATTAAAAAAAGTAATACAAAAAAACTATATAGTGTGTATAGGTATGTGTATACACACTTTTAAAAGGAGCTAATAATAAATGGCATTTGACTTCAGTAAACCTAAAGAAGATATTTTAAAAGAAATGATGAACCCTGGGAAAGAAGAAACGGTTAATCCAGTAGAAAACGAAATAAGTAATCAAATTAAAATTCCTTATAATCAAAATATAAGCGAGAAAAAGGAACGCTACAACATAACCCTGGAGCCAAGTGTCCGTAAGCATGCTGACATCCTAGCTGATAAGTATCATTATCCCTCAGCATCAAGTTTTATAAATGATCTACTCAAACAATTAGATTAATTAAAAATTTTAAATGTATTTCAATACTGAAAAGAGGATTGTCACACTCAGTCTTCTTTTTTTTATTCAATATTTACAATAATACTGATTATTTATATGGAGGCTATATTTTGAAACCTACTAAAAAACAACACTACATTTCACAGTACACTTTAAAAAGATTTCTTAATAGCAACGGTCAAATAGATGCTGTTCTCTTGAAACCTTCACTAAAAAGAATTACCTGTTCAATTAAAGATATTTGCACTGAAAAGGATTTTTATGAAGATAAAGATAGAAATGGTAATTATATTAATCGAAATCACACAGAAAATAAATTTGCAAAAATAGAATCCGATTTAGCTGGATATCTTGAACATATATTAGGTATATTAGAAGAAAAAGACAGAGATCAAAAACTAAAAAAAATGGTCGAAACTGGAGAATTCGAAACATTAACAGTTCAGTTAATGACCCATTTATCAATGGTAATAGTAAGATTACCAGAGATTAAGAAAATAGCTTTCAAAGGAACGTTACCTAGAGAAATTGAACATATGTTTTATAAAGGAATTCTATGGGGTGATGAAGAAGCAGTAGAATTAGCTAAAGCTTCTTACCAGAATACTAAATTAAAAATGTTTGAAGAACTATTTAGTCGTAATCCTCAAACAGGGGTGTTGAATACTTTGATTAATTACATTATTAACGATTATTATTTAGAATTCTATGAAACTCCAAAAGAGAATAAGCTATTTTTTTCTGATAGTCCTGTAATAGTACATGATGTAAGTGACATCGATTATTTTTTACCAATTTCTTCAACTTATGCAATAGCCTTAAAGAAATTTAGTGAAATCAATTTTATTCATTATTACGCACCTCATATTATGTCAGAAAAAATGGTAACTGACATAAATAGATTGGTAATCCAAAATGCATCAAATGTAATCATATGTAAAAATATGACTACTGAGGACGAGATTTTTATTAAAGAGTGGAGGACTTTATAACTACAATGGCATCCTTATTTATAGTATAAAGATAAACATAATATTTCTAGTCATTTTTCTAAACCTAGAAATAAAGCTATTAAACTGTTATAATAAAAAAATAAATGGAGTTACTTTAAGGAGTTTAATATGGTTGAAAAAATATTTGGAAGTGTAAATAATTTATTGTTTTGCTTATCCTTTGTTTCATTTGGACTTAGTATATTAAGTTATTTTTTTGGTGAAAAAATTGACACACAAGGTGGAAAAGTAAATAAATTTAAAAATTGGCCTTATTTAGTTAGCTTAAGTGTATCAATTTTTGTAGGAGGTTTACTATCAGGTTTTATGTTGATCAGTACAAATATAGACTCTTTTAGCTTTGGTGATAAGACAGTAAGTTTTTCTGTTTTTACAGCTTTTGTTGCGACCGGATCTTTATGCGTTGCAATTGGAACATTATTTAAAAATTCAAAATTTAACAAAGAAACCCATGATATTCAATTCGTTATGAAACTAATAGAAAATAATTATACTATGTTTAAAGAAGAGCGGAAAAACTTGAGTATTATTCTAGATAAATTAGATAAGTATTTTAACAATAATGGACAACTATTGGAAAAAAACATTGCAACATTAACTGAGTACTGGCGTAATAATGAAGTGACTATACTTGCTGCTATTGAACAAAGTGAAGCTTCAATAACAAAAGGATCAGGTACAAGTGGAAAAAAGGCAGGCATATTGAAAGATTTGAAAGAGTTAAAAATATTAAACTACAATGTAGTTGAGCGAATAGTTATTACCCAAATGAGCGATCAAAGTCCTTCTATATTTTCAAATTTACTTACAAGTGAACAAAATAAAGTTTTTAAGTATTTGAATAAAACCAATCACCAGAAAGAAATTAGACAAATATTCAGTTTGTTTGAAAAACAATTCGACTTAAAAGAAGAAAAACTTTGTTATGATGATATATTCAAAAAATGCAATGAAATATTCAATGAACATTACGATGAGACCGGAACTTTTTTAAGACATACCTATAGGATTATTAAATTTATAAATTTGAAAATTGAAGATAAAAATATGCAAAAGGAATTAAGAGGATTACTGAGAGCACAATTTAGCGAGAAAGTCATGTTAGGTATTTTTTATAATTCTACTTTTACTGAAAAAGGTCTAGGATTTGGTATTCAATTATTGAACTCAGATTTTTTTGGAGACACAAATGATTTAAATACAGATGATTCCGTACACTTTAATAAGAATTCATTTGTCACAAAAGATGGCATTGAAAAATTTTTAATGAAAGAATTTTTCATTTCAACTAATAATATTAGTTTTGATAATGAACAAAAGTTTAAAGAAGAAATGAACTCTAAAACAAAATCTAGATAATTACTGAGGTAACACATTTTGTTTTGACTAATTTTAAAAAACATGATACAATTATTTTGTAGAAAGAACAATTGAGGTTTAAATAGACCTGACTAAAAAATATTTTTAAGAATTGAGGTTTAAACATACCTGACTAAAAAAAGTTTTCAAGAATTGAGGTTTTGATTAACCTGACTAAAAAATATCTAAATATATTAAATTTTAGAAAGAATCCAATATTTAATTGGATTCTTTTTTTTGCAAATGTATAAAGAAATTGGAATCTATTTGTTTAGTATTTCTTGAATTTTTTTTTTGCTGTAATCTTTCACTAATTTTGAGCCTTTTTTAATTTTTGGCTCAAAAATTTTGTAACCACCGTATGTCAGTCCAATACTTGCGGTCAAAATTGCAGCTGCTTTTTTTGCCCCTCTAACTTCAATATTGTTTATTAATTCATCAACTCCACCTGCTTTATATGCTTCCTCGATCAATTCTTGATATTTACCTAAATTACTCATTTTATTCCTCCTATGTTGTATTATTAATGTGATCTTTCATGGTTAAATAGTACCATGTCATGTTGAACGGTTATTAAAATCACTCTCTCGTTATCACAACGTATTATTTTTCTCGTTTTTTGTCGTTTTATAAATCTAAACTCATTACTGCAGTATCTTTATCTTCTTGTGTAATTCCAATGTAACGTAAAGTTTCCTTCGCTGAAGAGTGATTGAGTAGAGACTGAATAATTTCTATAGGAATGTTATTCTTACTATAAAGAAAATAGCCAAATGTTTTTCGCATCGAATGCGTACCAATGTTCTTCAGTCCAACTCGATTGGCCGCATCACTAATAATTAACCACAGACCTTGACGACTTAATGGTTGATTGACTCCTTTTCGACTCGGAAATAAATACGTATCAAAGTCTTGATTCGCAAGCTGCTCTGGAAATTCTTCTCTCACATACTCCATGAGTTGATTTCTTAATTTACTCGAAATGATAATTGAATTATTTTTGCTCGTTTTTTTCTCTTTCATTTGAAGTCGCTCTTTTGCAACCACTTTTTGTCTGGAGACCATTAAGACGTCCGATAATTTCAATCGACCTAAATCTGAAATACGATACGCGGTATTTATTCCTAATGTAAAAAGTAAGACATTTCGTTTTCCTTTTTCTGTGGAAGCCAAAACGGCTTTCATGTCCTCAATCTTTTTTTTATCCCGAATTGGGTTCACAATTTCCATAAAAAGTCTTCCCTTTCTGAACTTTACTCAAATTCATTATAGCACAGTTTAAGTCAAGTTCAAACAGACTATAAAATAAGCGCACCTCCAATAAATGGACGTACGCTTAGAGCCACATGGGATTGAGCCATTTTACCGAACTTGACACAACACGCTTGTGTCAAGTTCGAAAGTTAAATTGTCATTGTTTAAGTTTCATATGTTTTCTCTAAAATATTTAATGAAAAATTTTTAAATCAATTTATTTTTTCTTTCTGAAATTCTTTGTGCTTTTCATTTGAAATGTATCCAGTATTATTAAAAAAAAATCAACAATAATATTCACGTTAGTTTCCCCTATAAAATATATTTTAGCCCTGCCTTTATCATTTTATATCATAGAAATCATCTACAGGTTTACTCCATGGACCTAATCCGAAATATCCCCAAACAATTAATCCTAAAAATAAGATTACTTTACTTTTTCTCATATCGTCATCCCCAGTCTGTTAATTAGTAAAAAAATTAGTTTGTTCATTCTTTAATTCAGTATTTTTGAAATTTAGTGAAACATAAAAACTCTAAACGCGTTTACATAGTAAAATTATAACATAACCAAATTTCATTTTCATTTTAAATATAAATCAAAAATTATTAATATTCAAAATAGTTAGACAATTAGTTTGTTTTATTGTACGCTATTAAGTGTAACATTATATATAATGCTACAAGAATTGCGTAAAAAATAGAAAAGGAGTTTGATTAAGTATGGATAAAAAAATTATATATATATCAACAGATATTTTAGGTTTCATTTTGGTATATGCATTGGCAAACTTTGCTCCTGTATCTTTCAGGGATAGCTTTTTATTTGTTTTAATTTTTTGTATTGCTGTCATTATAGTTATAATTTCAAGCTTTTTAATTGTGCGTTCTGTTGTTAAAGAAAAAAAATAATACTATTCAAATACTATTCATGCTTCTTTAACAGTTTAATATAGCAGATAAAATTTCATAGTTAAAAAATGCCGTTTTTAATCTATCCATCATGCTCTTTATATTTGTAATAGCCAAATTATATGTATAGAACTTTTATTTTAGTAAATAAATAATTTTTACAAATTCCCAAATTTGTCTTTACAGAATATAAATTAAATGTTATAGTTTAAAACATGATATCATGAAAAACAAATGGCATTATAATGTTAAAGTTCTCAGAATAAAAAAATGAATGGAGGGTATTAGTTATGATGAATGTTAGACTTACAAAAAATTACAAGTTCTATGGAGCAATTAGTTTGGTATTAATTTCTATTACGATAGGTATTTTATTTATATCAACAACGCCATATATTGCTGGAGCATTAGGACTTAGTACTGGAACTGCTACTCAAGTAGTTAGTTTAATCTCAGCATATCAAACTGCGGCAGCTATTGTTAGTATAGTTGGAGCGTTAACTGGTGTGGGGGGTATTACATCTGGAATTGTTGCTACCGTTTTATTTCTACTAAAAAAACAAGGAAAAGCAAAAGCAGCGTTGTGGTAAGCTATGAAATTTAATTTTAGGTTTTATGGTAACTCAATAATAGATCATCTCAATTTTTTTGGGATGATCTTATTTACTACAATAATATCACTTTTTTGTTTAATAAATCCATTTCTAATTAAGAATGAATTAATTAGCTTTATAATCATTGCGAATATATTCACAATTTCTACTTCAAATTTAAATAAACTCGATTTCCCATATCGTTATCGAACACCTGGCCTTTTTTATACTTCAAAACATTATGGGTTTAAGCACCTTTTTTATGGCGTTTTTTATGGTTATTTAATTCAGCTATCATTCAGTGCAATTTTTGGCTTAATAGCAATAAATACTTTAGATTTTAACTTATTATTGTTACTTCCCTATTTTGAAGCAGCAATCTACTTTATATCTATTATTTTAACTTCTGTTACTAAAGTATTAATTAGAGCTTTAATATATTTAGTATTTGCATCCCTAATTCTTACAGAAAATAAATTAGTGATATTTTACATAATATTATTACAAGCAACGCTTATACTAATAGATATTTTTTGTAGAAAATATTTAAGTCAAAACTTGAATTTACTAAAAGTTTCTAAAATTAAAATTCCACGAATGAACCTTATATTACTAATAAAAACATATATTACTGAAAATGCATTATTCACAACGTTAATTGCAATTTTGCTATTTTCAATTGGTTGGATTATACAACACTTTCTTATTTATAGTGAAGTTCTCCCCATACTTTCATATTTCCAAATAATTTATATTAGTATTTTAGAACTTTTAATTGGATCCGATTCTGATGATATTTTTTTTAACTCATCTAGAACAAAATTATTATATTCCAGCAGATTGAATAGGAAAATAAGATTTTTAATCAGTGAAATATTTGCAATTTCTCTAATATTTTCCTTGATTTGTTTCATCATTTTATTAGGTTCTACCTTATCAAATCTCGATATATTTCAATTACTAAAAAATATTTTATTGTTACCTTTTCCATTTTTTATCGGTTTAGTTTATTTTATAAAATCGGAATATCTCATAATAGGTACACCTTTGGGAATTCTAAAATTCTCTCTTCCAATTATTTATTTAATCATCATCACATTTAATACTTTACTAATTCTTTAAAGGTCTAAAACCGCAAAAATTGGAATATATTAAATTGTACAGTGAATTTGTTTTTAATCCACTGGATACTTCCTATATCTAAATAAAAATTTAAATTTAGTATGACCTTTTAGTATCAATTAATTTTAATTTAGATTTATTTAACTAAAAGATTCTCGACTAAATTTATAGTTCTTTGCAGATAAAAAGAATGACGTTACAGGTCTTAGAGGAAGGGGGTTGTTTCTTGAACTTAAAAAGCGACGGAGTGAGCATAAAAATAGTTAACCTGAAATATTTTTTGACATATTATATATTTTTTTGTATAGCTTGTATTTCGTTAGGTATATTTATTGGTTTTGCATTAGATGTAAATATGATAGTCAGTAATCCACCAAAAACCGGGCATAGCTTTATGTCTGTTGTCTTGACATCTAATACAAAAAATTTTATGTTATATCTTTTTTTGCCCGTTCTTTCTCCAATATTACAAATTTTTGATTTAGTTTCGTCTTCACTTCAAATAACGCTAGGCATTCGTCTTTACGGAATCCAAGAATCTTTTAAATACTTATTTCCTCATTCATTTTTGGAATTACCTAATTTTATATTTTATCAAGGTTTAAGCCAATATATGTTATTTGTTTTAATCAAGACTAGATCTATAACACAGTTGTTAACAGAACAAAAAAAATTCATTAAATTATATTTTTTATCATTTTTAATATTAATCTTTTCGGCAATTGTAGAAGGATTTGTTGGTTAAGAAAGTTCGTGAAATGTAATTACTGGAATAATTAGAAAATTTTTCCAGTAAATATCCTAATTCAGAAGGAGAATTCTATGAGTATTTATTTAAATAATCTACAGAAAAAGAATAAAAATATAGTGCTTTTCAACTCGCTAAACTTCAACATTCCAAATGGCTTATATCGTCTTGTTGGGAAAAATGGAGTTGGTAAAAGCACACTTTTGAAATTAATTTCAGGTTTGGATACATCTTATACAGGAAAAATAGTTATCTCCGGAAAAAGATGTTTATACTTAGACTCTTATCCAATAGGTATAAGTCCTTTTAGTATCAAAGAAAATTTAGAAATTCTTTTTACAACTTTTTCAATAGTTCCTAATATCATACAGTGGGAAAAGTTAGAATCTTTTTTTTCAGGTACTTTAAATACACCCTATGGAAAAGCATCTTTAGGAACAAAAATGAAATTAGGACTATCATTGTTATTTTTCGATATTTGGGATGTAATTCTTATAGATGAAACTTTTTCGCCGATTGATACGGATAGTCTTCAGTTAATAGCTGAAGACTTATGTATAAAATCAAAAAAAAACGATCTCTCCATTATTTATGTAG
>NZ_JQMX01000003.1 GCF_000744945.1 Carnobacterium maltaromaticum DSM 20342 | reverse complement strand
CAACGGCAACGAATTTCAATTGCTAGAGCATTTTTTACGTGATCCTAAAATATTAATGCTAGATGAAGCCACTGCAAGTTTGGATAGTCAATCAGAAGGTGTTGTTCAACAGGCCTTAAGCAATTTGATGGAAGGCAGAACAACATTCGTCATTGCCCATCGACTATCAACTATTTTTCAAGCGGATAAAATTATTTTTATTGAACAAGGACGTATTACTGGTATGGGATCTCATAGTGAATTAGTAGCTAATCATGATTTGTATCGTAGTTTTGTAGAATACCAATTAACATAAAAGTTAATTTAATTCAGCAAAGTGTCCTGCCTATATAGGCAGGACACTTTGCGCGATATTAAAATAAGATATTTACAGACCAACAATTAAATCTATAATGTGGAATGTTCCAAATAAACAATTCTTTGAAAATTTTTTATAATTTCTTTACGAGATAACTTGTTTTTTATATCTTTATACATTCTGAAAAATGCTATAATTATATTAAGACTAAAAAAGATGAGAAAAAAGATTAATAGTTTGTTATGATTAATTAGAAAAGAAAGAAGACTCATAAGTTTTTTACCTCCATAATTTATTATTTTTTGAAAAGGAGAAAAATATGCCAGTACTAGCAATTTTATTTTTATGCTCAGCAGCATTTCTTATTAAAAATGCAATTAAAGAAAAAACAGCTTCGATAACAACTATACTATATACCTTATTGCTTATATTTATTGGAATTGGATTTCTTGTTATATGGATATTAATAAAAATGTCGATAATATCCCCAATACAAGAAAATTTTATTTATTTTACTTAAAAATATAAAATCAATCATTGACTTGCGATTATACTTGTTATATATTTAAAAAGTAATTATTCTAATTGTAAAAAGGAGTGATACTTTATGGGTAAACTTTTTGGAGCACCAGCATCAGGTTTTGGAATTTGGTGGAAATTAGTTGGCGGGCCTGCATGGCAAGCTAGTCAACCTGGAATGATTTAGTTACAGAAAGCATGAGTATTTATATTCATGCTTTTTTTTTCGAAATTATCCATTTATTTTGAATTGATACATAATCATAAATTTGGTATTTTCAGTGGGTTAGGCTCTGCAAAGTAAATTTTAAAACTTTGGATTTTATTACCTTTGCGAGCTTTTACTTTTTCAACTTTGAATGTAGAAAAAACAACGTTTCCGCTTTTATCAGGGGTAGTGAATTCTTTTTTAGCCCTCTCAAATATACGGACATCAATATTAGTCATTTGATAACTTTTTGGTATTGATAATGCGGTTTTAAAATCTTCGATTTTTACAAACCAAGCACCTCTTCTATAATTTTTATCTCTGTGAGACATCAATTGTCTATATAGTTCTTTTGTGTAACCACTAGATAGGTTAGTTATAATTTCAAGTTCAAATCTAGTGAAATTAGATCCAATAGAGTTTAAAATAAATTCAAACTTTTCGCTTACCTGTATTGTAACAGTTTCTTTTTTTTATTAATAAAAATCTTTGAAATAGCCATAATTGTTCAAATTCGTCTTCATTTTCAAATCGGTAAGTCAATGTTCCTAATTTATCAGAAAAGGATTTTAAAGAATTATAAAAGCTCTCCATGCTGTCTCTACTGTAATGAGAGAGCTCTTTAAATACACCAAAATTGAAAGTTATTTCTTGTACTCCTTTCCTTTTCATTTTTGAGCAAACAGCCCAAAAAATATCCATCTCTACAGGCGTAAATTGTCTTAATGGTACAGTATTGAACCCATTATTGTATCTAACTACATCGTTGCTCATTTGAACACCTCATAAAATGTATTGTTAATATGATTCGTATTAATAATACACCACCAACTAGTAACAGTCAATTTTTTTGTTACTAGTACACTGCAAACTTGTTACTAGTACACTGCAAAACTGTTACTAATACACTGCAAACTTGTTACTAGTACACTGCAAAACTGTTACTGACCCCCACCACCTAAGCCTACTCTCCCAAGGAAAAGAGCAACCCTAGTAGTTATTCTTAGTAATTTATCTTATCAGTTAATATAGTAGTTAATCTTAAACTACTGTGTGTGAAATTTTTCTTTAGGTAAAAATAAAAAAGTCGACTTGCTTGCAAGTCCTTTGAGTAAAATGAAAACAAGACAAAAAGGAAACATGCTCCGCAAGCTAAAGAATTTTATAAAATCAAAAACGTTAGCAGAAACAAGTTCCCTTCGCTACCCTCACTCACTAACCTAGCCCTTTTTACCTTCTAGAATCCGTTTTTAAGCTCACTACAACGCTTTTACTTATGATTCAAGATAAATACGCACAAACAAGCTACACGAGCTTAAAACGGATTCTAGAGGCGTTTTTTTGTTAACTACTTTCACGCTTTTTTAATCAAAATGTGACTAGGAGGTTTGAATAGCGCTAAAACGTAAAAGAATCACCTTAGAATCTTTTTTAAGGGTGATTGCTGATAAGAAATTACATTTAATCTAAAACGTCTTAAAATGTGTTTTAAGCACAAAAACAAGAAAATAACTAAAAGTTTAAGCTGAACAAAATCCATAACCAGCTGTCACAAGATAGTTTGAGAAAATGAAAAACTGAAGGAGTGCCCATTTATACGCATCTCAATTTTTTGTGTACCTGGTCTCTACCGAGTTTTAAATTTCCCACGTGGGGTTTTGAAAAAGAAAATTTGAAAAAAATAAATCCAACAAAGTCCCTAAAAATGATCCAGTGAATTTTTTGAACAGGGCGCACTTATACATTGACAAAGTCAATCGTGCTGAAAGCGAAAAAATCAAGAGTCGATTCAAGTCTCTGACAGTTTTTTTAAAAGGTATATTTTCCTTTTGCGAGCAGAGCAACATGGGGACATGTTGCGAATTTTTAGTCGTTGCCTGTTTCAATTTTTTGGTCAATTGGTCGAAAAAATTTTTTAAAATTTTGGTTTTAGGGGATTGGGGAACCCAAAAAAATCATCCACTAACGACGATTTTTTCTGTTGCTAGTGGATAAAAAAGTGTCACATGCTAGCATGTTGCTCTGCTCGCAAAAGGAAAAAAACGTCGTCGACCAGATCCAGTTCTTTTTACTTCAGCAACCAAACTTTTCAGTTTGTGTAAGTGCGTCCTTCAGGAATGTTTCCCATTCAGTTTTTCAAGGGTCAGGTTTGTTGCAAGCATTGCAAGTGTAGTCACACTTACGAAATTTATGGAGCAAGAAAAATATATTTTTTGATTTTTTTTACGAATGGATTAGAAAAAAAGAGCATGATTTACCGACGGTTTTCGCTCGGTTCAGTGACGGTTCACCAACGGTTTTATGAAAAAACTGTACCCATGAAAAACTCCTAGCACTGCTAGGGTTCTCACGTAAGTGGGTACAGTTTTCCTTATGCTCTTTCTTGAAAACAGGACTTTATTTTTTATCGATGTTTTTTGTGGGACGAGACCCTCTATTTTTAGTATTCTATTTTTGTTATAGTGAAGTTGGCAGCTTGCTCCCGAAAGGGGGTGCTATTTATGGAAAACCTTATCTCATTGGTTATCGCTCCACTTTTAGTGGGACTAGTATTATTGCTAGTTGAACATTGGTTAGATGATTAGACGATAATCTCGCAAGTTGTTCCTGACCCACACGTTCGGAGTCGCAACGAACGAAAAAAAAGCCAACCCTATTCGCATTAGGGTTGGCTTTTGTGCTATTCATACAGACCTTATCTCATCTCGCAACTTAATAATAACCCACCTGTTACGAAAGTGCAATTAAATAACAAAAAAGTCCCTCCGGGTCGAGAGACTTTACATAATGTCCATTAAAACAAGTGCCACGCCCCGTAAGGGGTTCAGCGCAAATCCTTGTGAAGAAAAAGTGGTCTAGTTCTAAAAAGCTCATCTAATAGGATTCTATCCGTTCGTTTTCTTGTGAAAATATAAAGGTATAACGTTTATTAAATAACTTCAAAAAATTGATAATAAAATTTTTATCAGGTAATCAAAAAATAGTAACTTTAAAATGCTAGTGAAAAAAATAAAAGTAAGTTATAATAAAAATCTAACGTTATTTGATAAAAGGAGAATGATAAGATGGAAAAAACAAGCACATTTAAAACGGGTTCATGGAAAAATTTTTTTAATTTATTGAATAACACTAAGCCAAAAAAAATATTGATTTTCTTTAGCTTGATTTTTAGTTTAGTTACTACCTTAATTGGATTAGTTGTGCCATTATTTACTAAAAGCTTGATTGACAATTTTTCAATAGAATCTTTGAATTGGATCGTAATTATGGGTATTTTTTTTATATTTATTTGTCAAGCAATTACAGATGGTGTTTCAATGTACATGTTAAGTTATATGGGACAACAAATGGTTGCTCGCTTACGCGAAAAAGTTTGGGGGAAACTTGTTCATCTGCCAGTCTCTTATTTTGATGAAACTAAAACAGGTGAGATTGTCAGTCGTTTAATTAACGACACAACCCTAGTTAAAGATTTAATTACACAGCATTTCCCCCAGTTTATTAATGGGATTATTTCAATTATTGGTGCAATAATTATATTAATGATTATGGACTGGAAAATGACAATAATCATGTTAATTTCTATTCCTGTGACTGCAGTGCTTATTATGCCGTTAGGAGCAAAAATGGCAAATATTTCTAGAGAAACTCAAAGTGAAACTGCCGATTTTACTGGAATTGTGAGTCAAACTTTATCAGAAATTCGTTTAATGAAATCATCTAATGGTGAAAAAATCGAAATTGAACATGGTAATAATGGGATTCACCGCTTATTTAAATATGGTTTAAAAGAAGCCAAGCTACTTTCTATTATCGGGCCAATTATATCTTTAGTTATGATGGCTATCATTGTTTCAATTATAGTCTATGGTGGTATTCGTGTACAAGCAGGAACTTTAACAGCAGGAACTTTAGTTGCTTTTTTACTTTATTTATTCCAAATTATTTTTCCTGTAACTTCTTTTGTGACATTCTTTACTCAATTGCAGAAAGCTAAAGGCGCAACCGAGCGAATTACGGAAATTTTAAGTATGGAAAGTGAAGACTTAGAAAAAGGCCTGGATTTTGATGTAGCTGGAAAAACGATTCAAATGATGGGTGTTTCATTTGAATATAATCCAGACGAACCTATCTTAACCGGTATCAATTTTGAAACAAATCCTGGAGAAGTTATAGCCTTTGCAGGACCTAGTGGATCTGGAAAAACGACTCTGTTTTCTTTACTAGAACGTTACTACTCTGTTAAAGAAGGCAGTATTGAAGTTGGTACGACACCATTAGAATCAATTTCATTACATTCTTGGCGACGTCAGGTTGGCTATGTCTCGCAAGAAAGCGCGATGTTATCTGGGAGTATTCGAGATAATTTAACCTATGGATTGGAACAAGAATTTTCTGAAGATGAGCTTTGGAAAGTAGCTAAGCTAGCATATGCTGAAACTTTCATTCGCGAGTTGCCTAAGGGGTTAGACACAGAGGTTGGCGAACGAGGAATTAAATTATCTGGGGGGCAACGGCAACGAATTTCAATTGCTAGAGCATTTTTACGTGATCCTAAAATATTAATGCTAGATGAAGCCACTGCAAGTTTGGATAGTCAATCAGAAGGTGTTGTTCAACAGGCCTTAAGCAATTTGATGGAAGGCAGAACAACATTCGTCATTGCCCATCGACTATCAACTATTTTTCAAGCGGATAAAATTATTTTTATTGAACAAGGACGTATTACTGGTATGGGATCTCATAGTGAATTAGTAGCTAATCATGATTTGTATCGTAGTTTTGTAGAATACCAATTAACATAAAAGTTAATTTAATTCAGCAAAGTGTCCTGCCTATATAGGCAGGACACTTTGCGCGATATTAAAATAAGATATTTACAGACCAACAATTAAATCTATAATGTGGAATGTTCCAAATAAACAATTCTTTGAAAATTTTTTTATAATTTCTTTACGAGATAACTTGTTTTTTATATCTTTATACATTCTGAAAAATGCTATAATTATATTAAGACTAAAAAAGATGAGAAAAAAGATTAATAGTTTGTTATGATTAATTAGAAAAGAAAGAAGACTCATAAGTTTTTTACCTCCATAATTTATTATTTTTTGAAAAGGAGAAAAATATGCCAGTACTAGCAATTTTATTTTTATGCTCAGCAGCATTTCTTATTAAAAATGCAATTAAAGAAAAAACAGCTTCGATAACAACTATACTATATACCTTATTGCTTATATTTATTGGAATTGGATTTCTTGTTATATGGATATTAATAAAAATGTCGATAATATCCCCAATACAAGAAAATTTTATTTATTTTACTTAAAAATATAAAAATCAATCATTGACTTGCGATTATACTTGTTATATATTTAAAAAGTAATTATTCTAATTGTAAAAAGGAGTGATACTTTATGGGTAAACTTTTTGGAGCACCAGCATCAGGTTTTGGAATTTGGTGGAAATTAGTTGGCGGGCCTGCATGGCAAGCTAGTCAACCTGGAATGATTTAGTTACAGAAAGCATGAGTATTTATATTCATGCTTTTTTTTTCGAAATTATCCATTTATTTTGAATTGATACATAATCATAAATTTGGTATTTTCAGTGGGTTAGGCTCTGCAAAGTAAATTTTAAAACTTTGGATTTTATTACCTTTGCGAGCTTTTACTTTTTCAACTTTGAATGTAGAAAAAACAACGTTTCCGCTTTTATCAGGGGTAGTGAATTCTTTTTTAGCCCTCTCAAATATACGGACATCAATATTAGTCATTTGATAACTTTTTGGTATTGATAATGCGGTTTTAAAATCTTCGATTTTTACAAACCAAGCACCTCTTCTATAATTTTTATCTCTGTGAGACATCAATTGTCTATATAGTTCTTTTGTGTAACCACTAGATAGGTTAGTTATAATTTCAAGTTCAAATCTAGTGAAATTAGATCCAATAGAGTTTAAAATAAATTCAAACTTTTCGCTTACCTGTATTGTAACAGTTTCTTTTTTTTTATTAATAAAAAATCTTTGAAATAGCCATAATTGTTCAAATTCGTCTTCATTTTCAAATCGGTAAGTCAATGTTCCTAATTTATCAGAAAAGGATTTTAAAGAATTATAAAAGCTCTCCATGCTGTCTCTACTGTAATGAGAGAGCTCTTTAAATACACCAAAATTGAAAGTTATTTCTTGTACTCCTTTCCTTTTCATTTTTGAGCAAACAGCCCAAAAAATATCCATCTCTACAGGCGTAAATTGTCTTAATGGTACAGTATTGAACCCATTATTGTATCTAACTACATCGTTGCTCATTTGAACACCTCATAAAATGTATTGTTAATATGATTCGTATTAATAATACACCACCAACTAGTAACAGTCAATTTTTTTTGTTACTAGTACACTGCAAACTTGTTACTAGTACACTGCAAAACTGTTACTAATACACTGCAAACTTGTTACTAGTACACTGCAAAACTGTTACTGACCCCCACCACCTAAGCCTACTCTCCCAAGGAAAAGAGCAACCCTAGTAGTTATTCTTAGTAATTTATCTTATCAGTTAATATAGTAGTTAATCTTAAACTACTGTGTGTGAAATTTTTCTTTAGGTAAAAAATAAAAAAAGTCGACTTGCTTGCAAGTCCTTTGAGTAAAATGAAAACAAGACAAAAAGGAAACATGCTCCGCAAGCTAAAGAATTTTATAAAATCAAAAACGTTAGCAGAAACAAGTTCCCTTCGCTACCCTCACTCACTAACCTAGCCCTTTTTACCTTCTAGAATCCGTTTTTAAGCTCACTACAACGCTTTTACTTATGATTCAAGATAAATACGCACAAACAAGCTACACGAGCTTAAAACGGATTCTAGAGGCGTTTTTTTGTTAACTACTTTCACGCTTTTTTAATCAAAATGTGACTAGGAGGTTTGAATAGCGCTAAAACGTAAAAGAATCACCTTAGAATCTTTTTTAAGGGTGATTGCTGATAAGAAATTACATTTAATCTAAAACGTCTTAAAATGTGTTTTAAGCACAAAAACAAGAAAATAACTAAAAGTTTAAGCTGAACAAAATCCATAACCAGCTGTCACAAGATAGTTTGAGAAAATGAAAAACTGAAGGAGTGCCCATTTATACGCATCTCAATTTTTTGTGTACCTGGTCTCTACCGAGTTTTAAATTTCCCACGTGGGGTTTTGAAAAAGAAAATTTGAAAAAAATAAATCCAACAAAGTCCCTAAAAATGATCCAGTGAATTTTTTGAACAGGGCGCACTTATACATTGACAAAGTCAATCGTGCTGAAAGCGAAAAAATCAAGAGTCGATTCAAGTCTCTGACAGTTTTTTTAAAAGGTATATTTTCCTTTTGCGAGCAGAGCAACATGGGGACATGTTGCGAATTTTTAGTCGTTGCCTGTTTCAATTTTTTGGTCAATTGGTCGAAAAAATTTTTTTAAAATTTTGGTTTTAGGGGATTGGGGAACCCAAAAAAATCATCCACTAACGACGATTTTTTCTGTTGCTAGTGGATAAAAAAGTGTCACATGCTAGCATGTTGCTCTGCTCGCAAAAGGAAAAAAACGTCGTCGACCAGATCCAGTTCTTTTTACTTCAGCAACCAAACTTTTCAGTTTGTGTAAGTGCGTCCTTCAGGAATGTTTCCCATTCAGTTTTTCAAGGGTCAGGTTTGTTGCAAGCATTGCAAGTGTAGTCACACTTACGAAATTTATGGAGCAAGAAAAATATATTTTTTGATTTTTTTTACGAATGGATTAGAAAAAAAGAGCATGATTTACCGACGGTTTTCGCTCGGTTCAGTGACGGTTCACCAACGGTTTTATGAAAAAACTGTACCCATGAAAAACTCCTAGCACTGCTAGGGTTCTCACGTAAGTGGGTACAGTTTTCCTTATGCTCTTTCTTGAAAACAGGACTTTATTTTTTATCGATGTTTTTTGTGGGACGAGACCCTCTATTTTTAGTATTCTATTTTTGTTATAGTGAAGTTGGCAGCTTGCTCCCGAAAGGGGGTGCTATTTATGGAAAACCTTATCTCATTGGTTATCGCTCCACTTTTAGTGGGACTAGTATTATTGCTAGTTGAACATTGGTTAGATGATTAGACGATAATCTCGCAAGTTGTTCCTGACCCACACGTTCGGAGTCGCAACGAACGAAAAAAAAGCCAACCCTATTCGCATTAGGGTTGGCTTTTGTGCTATTCATACAGACCTTATCTCATCTCGCAACTTAATAATAACCCACCTGTTACGAAAGTGCAATTAAATAACAAAAAAGTCCCTCCGGGTCGAGAGACTTTACATAATGTCCATTAAAACAAGTGCCACGCCCCGTAAGGGGTTCAGCGCAAATCCTTGTGAAGAAAAAGTGGTCTAGTTCTAAAAAGCTCATCTAATAGGATTCTATCCGTTCGTTTTCTTGTGAAAATATAAAGGTATAACGTTTATTAAATAACTTCAAAAAATTGATAATAAAATTTTTATCAGGTAATCAAAAAATAGTAACTTTAAAATGCTAGTGAAAAAAATAAAAGTAAGTTATAATAAAAATCTAACGTTATTTGATAAAAGGAGAATGATAAGATGGAAAAAACAAGCACATTTAAAACGGGTTCATGGAAAAATTTTTTTAATTTATTGAATAACACTAAGCCAAAAAAATATTGATTTTCTTTAGCTTGATTTTTAGTTTAGTTACTACCTTAATTGGATTAGTTGTGCCATTATTTACTAAAAGCTTGATTGACAATTTTTCAATAGAATCTTTGAATTGGATCGTAATTATGGGTATTTTTTTTATATTTATTTGTCAAGCAATTACAGATGGTGTTTCAATGTACATGTTAAGTTATATGGGACAACAAATGGTTGCTCGCTTACGCGAAAAAGTTTGGGGGAAACTTGTTCATCTGCCAGTCTCTTATTTTGATGAAACTAAAACAGGTGAGATTGTCAGTCGTTTAATTAACGACACAACCCTAGTTAAAGATTTAATTACACAGCATTTCCCCCAGTTTATTAATGGGATTATTTCAATTATTGGTGCAATAATTATATTAATGATTATGGACTGGAAAATGACAATAATCATGTTAATTTCTATTCCTGTGACTGCAGTGCTTATTATGCCGTTAGGAGCAAAAATGGCAAATATTTCTAGAGAAACTCAAAGTGAAACTGCCGATTTTACTGGAATTGTGAGTCAAACTTTATCAGAAATTCGTTTAATGAAATCATCTAATGGTGAAAAAATCGAAATTGAACATGGTAATAATGGGATTCACCGCTTATTTAAATATGGTTTAAAAGAAGCCAAGCTACTTTCTATTATCGGGCCAATTATATCTTTAGTTATGATGGCTATCATTGTTTCAATTATAGTCTATGGTGGTATTCGTGTACAAGCAGGAACTTTAACAGCAGGAACTTTAGTTGCTTTTTTACTTTATTTATTCCAAATTATTTTTCCTGTAACTTCTTTTGTGACATTCTTTACTCAATTGCAGAAAGCTAAAGGCGCAACCGAGCGAATTACGGAAATTTTAAGTATGGAAAGTGAAGACTTAGAAAAAGGCCTGGATTTTGATGTAGCTGGAAAAACGATTCAAATGATGGGTGTTTCATTTGAATATAATCCAGACGAACCTATCTTAACCGGTATCAATTTTGAAACAAATCCTGGAGAAGTTATAGCCTTTGCAGGACCTAGTGGATCTGGAAAAACGACTCTGTTTTCTTTACTAGAACGTTACTACTCTGTTAAAGAAGGCAGTATTGAAGTTGGTACGACACCATTAGAATCAATTTCATTACATTCTTGGCGACGTCAGGTTGGCTATGTCTCGCAAGAAAGCGCGATGTTATCTGGGAGTATTCGAGATAATTTAACCTATGGATTGGAACAAGAATTTTCTGAAGATGAGCTTTGGAAAGTAGCTAAGCTAGCATATGCTGAAACTTTCATTCGCGAGTTGCCTAAGGGGTTAGACACAGAGGTTGGCGAACGAGGAATTAAATTATCTGGGGGGCAACGGCAACGAATTTCAATTGCTAGAGCATTTTTACGTGATCCTAAAATATTAATGCTAGATGAAGCCACTGCAAGTTTGGATAGTCAATCAGAAGGTGTTGTTCAACAGGCCTTAAGCAATTTGATGGAAGGCAGAACAACATTCGTCATTGCCCATCGACTATCAACTATTTTTCAAGCGGATAAAATTATTTTTATTGAACAAGGACGTATTACTGGTATGGGATCTCATAGTGAATTAGTAGCTAATCATGATTTGTATCGTAGTTTTGTAGAATACCAATTAACATAAAAGTTAATTTAATTCAGCAAAGTGTCCTGCCTATATAGGCAGGACACTTTGCGCGATATTAAAATAAGATATTTACAGACCAACAATTAAATCTATAATGTGGAATGTTCCAAATAAACAATTCTTTGAAAATTTTTTTATAATTTCTTTACGAGATAACTTGTTTTTTATATCTTTATACATTCTGAAAAATGCTATAATTATATTAAGACTAAAAAAGATGAGAAAAAAGATTAATAGTTTGTTATGATTAATTAGAAAGAAAGAAGACTCATAAGTTTTTTACCTCCATAATTTATTATTTTTTGAAAAGGAGAAAAATATGCCAGTACTAGCAATTTTATTTTTATGCTCAGCAGCATTTCTTATTAAAAATGCAATTAAAGAAAAAACAGCTTCGATAACAACTATACTATATACCTTATTGCTTATATTTATTGGAATTGGATTTCTTGTTATATGGATATTAATAAAAATGTCGATAATATCCCCAATACAAGAAAATTTTATTTATTTTACTTAAAAATATAAAATCAATCATTGACTTGCGATTATACTTGTTATATATTTAAAAAGTAATTATTCTAATTGTAAAAAGGAGTGATACTTTATGGGTAAACTTTTTGGAGCACCAGCATCAGGTTTTGGAATTTGGTGGAAATTAGTTGGCGGGCCTGCATGGCAAGCTAGTCAACCTGGAATGATTTAGTTACAGAAAGCATGAGTATTTATATTCATGCTTTTTTTTTCGAAATTATCCATTTATTTTGAATTGATACATAATCATAAATTTGGTATTTTCAGTGGGTTAGGCTCTGCAAAGTAAATTTTAAAACTTTGGATTTTATTACCTTTGCGAGCTTTTACTTTTTCAACTTTGAATGTAGAAAAAACAACGTTTCCGCTTTTATCAGGGGTAGTGAATTCTTTTTTAGCCCTCTCAAATATACGGACATCAATATTAGTCATTTGATAACTTTTTGGTATTGATAATGCGGTTTTAAAATCTTCGATTTTTACAAACCAAGCACCTCTTCTATAATTTTTATCTCTGTGAGACATCAATTGTCTATATAGTTCTTTTGTGTAACCACTAGATAGGTTAGTTATAATTTCAAGTTCAAATCTAGTGAAATTAGATCCAATAGAGTTTAAAATAAATTCAAACTTTTCGCTTACCTGTATTGTAACAGTTTCTTTTTTTTTATTAATAAAAAATCTTTGAAATAGCCATAATTGTTCAAATTCGTCTTCATTTTCAAATCGGTAAGTCAATGTTCCTAATTTATCAGAAAAGGATTTTAAAGAATTATAAAAGCTCTCCATGCTGTCTCTACTGTAATGAGAGAGCTCTTTAAATACACCAAAATTGAAAGTTATTTCTTGTACTCCTTTCCTTTTCATTTTTGAGCAAACAGCCCAAAAAATATCCATCTCTACAGGCGTAAATTGTCTTAATGGTACAGTATTGAACCCATTATTGTATCTAACTACATCGTTGCTCATTTGAACACCTCATAAAATGTATTGTTAATATGATTCGTATTAATAATACACCACCAACTAGTAACAGTCAATTTTTTTTTGTTACTAGTACACTGCAAACTTGTTACTAGTACACTGCAAAACTGTTACTAATACACTGCAAACTTGTTACTAGTACACTGCAAAACTGTTACTGACCCCCACCACCTAAGCCTACTCTCCCAAGGAAAAGAGCAACCCTAGTAGTTATTCTTAGTAATTTATCTTATCAGTTAATATAGTAGTTAATCTTAAACTACTGTGTGTGAAATTTTTCTTTAGGTAAAAAATAAAAAAAGTCGACTTGCTTGCAAGTCCTTTGAGTAAAATGAAAACAAGACAAAAAGGAAACATGCTCCGCAAGCTAAAGAATTTTATAAAATCAAAAACGTTAGCAGAAACAAGTTCCCTTCGCTACCCTCACTCACTAACCTAGCCCTTTTTACCTTCTAGAATCCGTTTTTAAGCTCACTACAACGCTTTTACTTATGATTCAAGATAAATACGCACAAACAAGCTACACGAGCTTAAAACGGATTCTAGAGGCGTTTTTTTGTTAACTACTTTCACGCTTTTTTAATCAAAATGTGACTAGGAGGTTTGAATAGCGCTAAAACGTAAAAGAATCACCTTAGAATCTTTTTTAAGGGTGATTGCTGATAAGAAATTACATTTAATCTAAAACGTCTTAAAATGTGTTTTAAGCACAAAAACAAGAAAATAACTAAAAGTTTAAGCTGAACAAAATCCATAACCAGCTGTCACAAGATAGTTTGAGAAAATGAAAAACTGAAGGAGTGCCCATTTATACGCATCTCAATTTTTTGTGTACCTGGTCTCTACCGAGTTTTAAATTTCCCACGTGGGGTTTTGAAAAAGAAAATTTGAAAAAATAAATCCAACAAAGTCCCTAAAAATGATCCAGTGAATTTTTTGAACAGGGCGCACTTATACATTGACAAAGTCAATCGTGCTGAAAGCGAAAAAATCAAGAGTCGATTCAAGTCTCTGACAGTTTTTTTAAAAGGTATATTTTCCTTTTGCGAGCAGAGCAACATGGGGACATGTTGCGAATTTTTAGTCGTTGCCTGTTTCAATTTTTTGGTCAATTGGTCGAAAAAATTTTTTTAAAATTTTGGTTTTAGGGGATTGGGGAACCCAAAAAAATCATCCACTAACGACGATTTTTTCTGTTGCTAGTGGATAAAAAAGTGTCACATGCTAGCATGTTGCTCTGCTCGCAAAAGGAAAAAAACGTCGTCGACCAGATCCAGTTCTTTTTACTTCAGCAACCAAACTTTTCAGTTTGTGTAAGTGCGTCCTTCAGGAATGTTTCCCATTCAGTTTTTCAAGGGTCAGGTTTGTTGCAAGCATTGCAAGTGTAGTCACACTTACGAAATTTATGGAGCAAGAAAAATATATTTTTTGATTTTTTTTACGAATGGATTAGAAAAAAAGAGCATGATTTACCGACGGTTTTCGCTCGGTTCAGTGACGGTTCACCAACGGTTTTATGAAAAAACTGTACCCATGAAAAACTCCTAGCACTGCTAGGGTTCTCACGTAAGTGGGTACAGTTTTCCTTATGCTCTTTCTTGAAAACAGGACTTTATTTTTTATCGATGTTTTTTGTGGGACGAGACCCTCTATTTTTAGTATTCTATTTTTGTTATAGTGAAGTTGGCAGCTTGCTCCCGAAAGGGGGTGCTATTTATGGAAAACCTTATCTCATTGGTTATCGCTCCACTTTTAGTGGGACTAGTATTATTGCTAGTTGAACATTGGTTAGATGATTAGACGATAATCTCGCAAGTTGTTCCTGACCCACACGTTCGGAGTCGCAACGAACGAAAAAAAAGCCAACCCTATTCGCATTAGGGTTGGCTTTTGTGCTATTCATACAGACCTTATCTCATCTCGCAACTTAATAATAACCCACCTGTTACGAAAGTGCAATTAAATAACAAAAAAGTCCCTCCGGGTCGAGAGACTTTACATAATGTCCATTAAAACAAGTGCCACGCCCCGTAAGGGGTTCAGCGCAAATCCTTGTGAAGAAAAAGTGGTCTAGTTCTAAAAAGCTCATCTAATAGGATTCTATCCGTTCGTTTTCTTGTGAAAATATAAAGGTATAACGTTTATTAAATAACTTCAAAAAATTGATAATAAAATTTTTATCAGGTAATCAAAAAATAGTAACTTTAAAATGCTAGTGAAAAAAATAAAAGTAAGTTATAATAAAAATCTAACGTTATTTGATAAAAGGAGAATGATAAGATGGAAAAAACAAGCACATTTAAAACGGGTTCATGGAAAAATTTTTTTAATTTATTGAATAACACTAAGCCAAAAAAAATATTGATTTTCTTTAGCTTGATTTTTAGTTTAGTTACTACCTTAATTGGATTAGTTGTGCCATTATTTACTAAAAGCTTGATTGACAATTTTTCAATAGAATCTTTGAATTGGATCGTAATTATGGGTATTTTTTTTATATTTATTTGTCAAGCAATTACAGATGGTGTTTCAATGTACATGTTAAGTTATATGGGACAACAAATGGTTGCTCGCTTACGCGAAAAAGTTTGGGGAAACTTGTTCATCTGCCAGTCTCTTATTTTGATGAAACTAAAACAGGTGAGATTGTCAGTCGTTTAATTAACGACACAACCCTAGTTAAAGATTTAATTACACAGCATTTCCCCCAGTTTATTAATGGGATTATTTCAATTATTGGTGCAATAATTATATTAATGATTATGGACTGGAAAATGACAATAATCATGTTAATTTCTATTCCTGTGACTGCAGTGCTTATTATGCCGTTAGGAGCAAAAATGGCAAATATTTCTAGAGAAACTCAAAGTGAAACTGCCGATTTTACTGGAATTGTGAGTCAAACTTTATCAGAAATTCGTTTAATGAAATCATCTAATGGTGAAAAAATCGAATTGAACATGGTAATAATGGGATTCACCGCTTATTTAAATATGGTTTAAAAGAAGCCAAGCTACTTTCTATTATCGGGCCAATTATATCTTTAGTTATGATGGCTATCATTGTTTCAATTATAGTCTATGGTGGTATTCGTGTACAAGCAGGAACTTTAACAGCAGGAACTTTAGTTGCTTTTTTACTTATTTATTCCAAATTATTTTTCCTGCTAACTTCTTTTGTGACATTCTTTACTCAATTGCAGAAAGCTAAAGGCGCAACCGAGCGAATTACGGAAATTTTAAGTATGGAAAGTGAAGACTTAGAAAAA
>NZ_JQMX01000002.1 GCF_000744945.1 Carnobacterium maltaromaticum DSM 20342 | reverse complement strand
ATGAGTAAAAGTGTTGTAGTGAGCTTAAAAGTAGGTTCTAAGAGAGAAAAAGGGTTAGGTTGTGAGTGAGGGTAGCGAAAGGAACTTGTTTCTGCCAATGCTTTTGATTTTATAAAATTCTTGAGCTTGCGTAGCAAGTTTCCTTTTTGTCTTGGTTTCATTTTACTCAAAGGACTTGCCTGCAAGTCGACCTTTTTTGACTCTGGGACCTTTTAATATACTTTTAATAAACTTTTAAGAGCTTTTAAAACCTTTTAGGCGCTCTGTACTACTTGGGGCTGTAAGCGTGTAGCGTTATTAAAACATGGTTTTGTTGCTATTAAAACATGGTTTTGTTGCTATTAAAACATGGTTTTGTTGCTATTAAAACATGGTTTTGTTGCTATTAAAACATGGTTTTGTTGCTATTAAAACATGGTTTTGTTACAATTAAAACATGGTTTTAAAAAATCGTATGTTTTAATTGTGGAGGTTTAAATTATGAGTAATGAAATAGTCCGGTATAACAACGTTATGAACGATGTTAGTTTTAGAAAATTTACACCTATTGAGTTTGATTTATTTTTTTCTCTTTGTGCAAAAATGAAACGATTAGGTACCGAAACAATTGTTCTAACATTTGATGAAATCAAAGACCTTATTGGTTATTCATCTCGCAACAAAGAGAGGTTTGTTGCTGATTTAGAAAGTATGTATAGCAAATTATTAAATTTAAATTTTAGATTTGAGGATGAAAATATTATTGTTAGATTTGTATTATTTAATCGCTATGAAATAGACAAAAAAAAATCAACGGTTACAATCAAAGTTAATACTGATTTTGAATTTATATTAAACGAAATCACAACAAATTTTACTCGTTACGAATTGCAATCTTTCACTGAATTGAAAAGTAGCTATTCAAAATCTATGTACCGTATTTTAATGCAATTTCGGTCCACTGGTTTTTATAAAGTCACTATTGATGAATTTAAGCGTATTTTAGATATCCCCGAGAGTTATAAAATGGGAAATATCGATCAATATATTTTTAAGCCTATCAATAAAGAATTAGCTCCTTTATTTGACTATTTTGAAATAAAAAAGATTAAGAAAAAAGGACGTGGTCGAGGTGGCGTTGTTTCGCACTTCGAATTTTATTTCAAAGAAAAAAAGAACCTGAAGGTTCCTCTTCACAATTGGACTGAGGACTAAAAAAGAAGAAGTACCCCAACCTGGAGTTACTTCTTCTTTTTTTATTATTATATTGGAGCAAAAGGTTTTTCCGATAATTATTAATTTGTACGTTCAAACAATGCCATGTAACCGATGTCTAATTTAATCTGATTATCTTTATTTTTAACTTTCAGAACATCTGTACTTGTTATATCTCTATCTGTATAATTTAATTTTAGCTGTCCATATTTTTTGTTGCTAGCTTTTTTTGAATCAAAATTATACCCTATTTTAACTTGTTTTTCATCTTCGTAAGTGATGGTAGCTAACCCATTTGACTCAAATTCAATTTTTTTTATAATTGAGTACGAACTATTTGCATCAATATCTTTTGAAATTGATGTCCAAGTTCCTTCTAATTCAAATTTTTTTGTGGTTGTACAAGCAGCTACAATTGGTACAATCAGAAAAAGTAAAAGTGCTATTTTTAATTTGTGCATAATAATACCTACCTTCTTTATTCTAATTTAATAACCAATTCATTATTAATTTTTAACATAAGAATACGAATAATACGATACTACAGTTCTTTTACTAGGTCCAGTTGGAGCAGTAACTGTCTTTGTTACTCTTCCAACTGGTCTGTAACCATTTGGAACACTAATGTACTTGTAAGTATACCACGCGTAATCATTAAACCATAAATTATCTCTTGAAACTTGGGATTGAGATTTTCTGTCAACTACGTAGTATTGAGCTGCCCTAGTCTGTGGTTGTTTTACGTCATCACTGACTGCGTTAACTGATAGTGGTGATGTAAAAGGAATAACTAAAAATAATAAAGATAAAAATAAAAACTTCCTCATATTTAACCCCTCCTTTTTAATCTTATTTTAAAAATTTCATTTTGCAAGTGCTTTTTTCAGAAAAATATTATTATGTATCTACCTAAAATTGATAAACAAGTACAATAATTTGTTATTTAAATTTTATATATATATCTGTAAATTTCACAAGAAATTTACTCTTTAAAACGTATTCAAATCACTATTCCCAATCTATACCAGTTCAAAATCACAATCTTTTCGTCTGTGCCCCTTGCGGGGCTTGGTACTTGGTAAAATGGGCATTATGTAAAGTCTCTCGACCTCGAGGGACTTTTTCGTTATTTAATTTTTAAAAACACAAGATTTTTCACAACCGGACCTATACTCCTAAATAAATTACTTTCGAAATATCAATTCTTAAGTTATACTGAATTTGTATAAAAGGTGGTGATAAATAAAATGAATGAAAAAAAGTTAGTTACATGCAATGGAGCTGTTGGACTTGTAGGAGGTATATTTCTTTTAGTTGCGCCCCTATTTCTATTTGGATCGGTTGTTAGTGATTTAAGTTCTTCCGGATTGAACAATAGTGTTAATATAGGAGCAACAAGTACATTATCATTACTAATATTGATAGTTAAAATAGCAATTTTAGTTTTAGGGATTATTGGTGCGGTCAAGTTGAAACACTCCGATAAAATCGCATCAGCTCCAAGTGTTTTACTTATTGTTGGTGGTGGAGTATCTCTTATACCTTTTTTAGGATTTATTGGCGGAGTTGTTTCTATCGTCGGCGGTTCAATCTATTTAGCAAATCTCAAAAAATTTAATACCTAAATTTTTTATTTCGCTTTATTAATTTTATTTTTAAAATCTAACTAATAGTGATGCCCGGGATTAAGGGGTCAGGGGACTAATAAAAAAAGCTCTTTAAAAAAGGGATTTTTCTAGTTTAATTTAGATTTTTGCAATCTGATTATGTATTTGTTATAATTTGAATAATGAGAAGCATTGGTTCGATCCAATTCAATAAAAGTAGCCCCACCGTTTCCGCAAACGGTGGGGCTTTTTCTGTCTAGCGTTGCAAGTACAGACTTACAAGAGTGGTTACAACGGGCACACTAATCGCAAGTAACGGAATAATAATTTTACTCCATAATGCCATACGTGCTTCTTTTTGCCGAATCCGCATTCGGTCTTTTCGAGATTCTAGCATTGGTTCAATCCTCCTCTCACGCTGTGACTTCACGTGCAAGAGGACTTGCAACAAAATCTAGTCTATCATGTTTCTAACGATTGATGGGATTTTTAAGAAAGAGCATAAGGAAAAGTGTACCCACTTACGTGAGAAACCTAGCAATGCTAGGAGTTTTTCGTGGGTACACTTTTTTCATAAAACCGTCAATGAACCGAGCAAAAACCGTCAGTAAATCTCGCTTTTTTTTGATCCATTCGAACACATGTCTTGTTCTTTGCCCCTTCGGTTGCTATACTTTTAGTAAGAGAGTAAATGTCGATTTCTTAATTTAAAGCACTTTTTTTTACTCAAATTTAGAACAAAAATAAACTTGATAGACACTACTATTCTTTGTTATTATATTGATATTCAGTTTTGATTTTTTTACAATTTCCCAATTTTTAGATTCTTCTAACTGTAATTAATCTCTATGCAAGATACCCTGATTATTTAATCAAGTTCTTGCTTAAAAATAAGTTCGCATATTAACTAACTAAACATGTGACTCTTTTTTATCCACTACCGACAGGCCATTTTGTTCGGTAGTGGATATTTTTTTGTTCCACAAATTCCGTAAGTGTGACTACACTTGCAATGCTTGCAGCAAACCTTCCCCTAAAAACTGAAGGGGAAAAACTCCTGAAGTGCGCACTTACACAAACTCAAAAGTTTGGTTGCTGAAGCAAAATAAAAAGGATCTGGTCAACGACGTTTTTTTCGTTTTGCAAGCAGAGCCACATGCTAGCATGTGGCAATTTTTTATCCGCCATCGACACAAAAAAATTGTCGGTGGCAGATAATCTTTTTTGGATTTCCCAATCCCTTAAAAACAAAAATCGAAAAAAATTCTCCCGACCAATTGACAAAAATTGACAACAGTCAACGATTAAAAATTCGCAACATGGGGACATGTTGCTCTGCTCGCAAAAGGAAAATATACCGTCAAAAAAAACTGTCAGAGACTTGAATCAACTCTCGATTATTTTCCTTTAGCACCGTTGACTTTCGTCAATGTATAAGTGCACCCTGTTCTAAAAAATTATCGGCTCATTTTTAGGGGTTGATCAGATTTATTTTTTCTGAAGGTTTCCCTTTTCAAAAACCCACGTGGGAAATTCGACCTCGGCAGAGACCAGGTGCACAAAAAAAGTGAGGTGCGTATAAATGGGCACTCCTCCAGTTTTCGATTTTATCAAACTATCTTGTGACAGCTAACTATGAAGTCTGTTCCCCTTAAACTTCTAGTTATTTTCTTGTTTTTGTGCTAAAATAATCCCATACATAAAGAACTACGTCTACGTTTGCCACCTCGCGAATGTCTGCGCAAGCAGAACATTCTAGCGAGTGTGAGCACAAAGTAGACTAAGCCCCCTACACTAATAGGGGGGTAATCTGCGAGAATATACAAATGGATTATAAATAAATATTCAGCTTCGTATATTTAAAAAAATTAAAACCGAGCGTTAAAGTGGATAGAATCCGCAAGTCGGAGACTTAGCGAGGGCGGGCGCAAGCCCGCTAGAACCACCGTCATGTAACACGGGGGTAGATAACACCTATACCAGGGGTCAATGGAACATCCTTACGGAAAGTTGCGGTATGATCGATTATTAAAAAAAAGAAACGTTGATTTAACAGCATTTGCAATTTTTCAGGCTTTATTGTTCCAAAAATTGTCTGGAACAATTGAACGAAAAGTTGCGGTATCTTTTAAAACCCGAACAATATCTATAATTACAAAGGCATAAGATTTAAAATTTTGCCTAGTTCACATAATCCACCTTTTACCAAGTACCATGTCCCGTAAGCGTTACAGCCTGATAGATTGTGAAAACGAAGTGGTCTAGTGGACTAACTCTATTGAAAGGCTGTTAATCGGCTCTTTTGAATGTACAAGAGATTGTGAAAATTAAAGCCTTAAACAGAATAAAGGGATCTGTTTTCCAAAATGAAATAGCGACGAATGAGGATTACTATTCTTTAATCATTCGCATTTACACCGCAACTTTTCGTAAAGATGTTCCATTGACCCCTACCATTACAAATATTCTGTTGAAAATCTTTATAAAATAAGGGTTTATAAACTATATACTGTATGGATTATATGGGATATTTCAGAAATTCTGTAAACCATTTTATCTCACTAACAAGAAAAAGTATGCACCGAGTAAAAAGGGTTCATGCTTTTTTTGCGCTTAAAATACATTCTAAGACGTTTTAGACTAAACACGACTTCTTATCAGCAAACCACCTTAAAATTGATTCTAGGGTAGTTTTTTTGCGTTTTAGCTCTATTCAAATGTCCTCGTCACATGTTGATTTAAAAAAACTTAAAAAACGGTTAGCAAAAAATGTCCTAAAAGCCTTGGTAAGCTCGTATAGCTTGTTTGTGCGTATTTCTCTTGAATCATGAGTAAAAGTGTTGTAGTGAGCTTAAAAGTAGGTTCTAAGAGAGAAAAAGGGTTAGGTTGTGAGTGAGGGTAGCGAAAGGAACTTGTTTCTGCCAATGCTTTTGATTTTATAAAATTCTTGAGCTTGCGTAGCAAGTTTCCTTTTTGTCTTGGTTTCATTTTACTCAAAGGACTTGCCTGCAAGTCGACCTTTTTTGACTCTGGGACCTTTTAATATACTTTTAATAAACTTTTAAGAGCTTTTAAAACCTTTTAGGCGCTCTGTACTACTTGGGGCTGTAAGCGTGTAGCGTTATTAAAACATGGTTTTGTTGCTATTAAAACATGGTTTTGTTGCTATTAAAACATGGTTTTGTTGCTATTAAAACATGGTTTTGTTGCTATTAAAACATGGTTTTGTTGCTATTAAAACATGGTTTTGTTACAATTAAAACATGGTTTTAAAAAATCGTATGTTTTAATTGTGGAGGTTTAAATTATGAGTAATGAAATAGTCCGGTATAACAACGTTATGAACGATGTTAGTTTTAGAAAATTTACACCTATTGAGTTTGATTTATTTTTTTCTCTTTGTGCAAAAATGAAACGATTAGGTACCGAAACAATTGTTCTAACATTTGATGAAATCAAAGACCTTATTGGTTATTCATCTCGCAACAAAGAGAGGTTTGTTGCTGATTTAGAAAGTATGTATAGCAAATTATTAAATTTAAATTTTAGATTTGAGGATGAAAATATTATTGTTAGATTTGTATTATTTAATCGCTATGAAATAGACAAAAAAAAATCAACGGTTACAATCAAAGTTAATACTGATTTTGAATTTATATTAAACGAAATCACAACAAATTTTACTCGTTACGAATTGCAATCTTTCACTGAATTGAAAAGTAGCTATTCAAAATCTATGTACCGTATTTTAATGCAATTTCGGTCCACTGGTTTTTATAAAGTCACTATTGATGAATTTAAGCGTATTTTAGATATCCCCGAGAGTTATAAAATGGGAAATATCGATCAATATATTTTTAAGCCTATCAATAAAGAATTAGCTCCTTTATTTGACTATTTTGAAATAAAAAAGATTAAGAAAAAAGGACGTGGTCGAGGTGGCGTTGTTTCGCACTTCGAATTTTATTTCAAAGAAAAAAAGAACCTGAAGGTTCCTCTTCACAATTGGACTGAGGACTAAAAAAGAAGAAGTACCCCAACCTGGAGTTACTTCTTCTTTTTTTATTATTATATTGGAGCAAAAGGTTTTTCCGATAATTATTAATTTGTACGTTCAAACAATGCCATGTAACCGATGTCTAATTTAATCTGATTATCTTTATTTTTAACTTTCAGAACATCTGTACTTGTTATATCTCTATCTGTATAATTTAATTTTAGCTGTCCATATTTTTTGTTGCTAGCTTTTTTTGAATCAAAATTATACCCTATTTTAACTTGTTTTTCATCTTCGTAAGTGATGGTAGCTAACCCATTTGACTCAAATTCAATTTTTTTTATAATTGAGTACGAACTATTTGCATCAATATCTTTTGAAATTGATGTCCAAGTTCCTTCTAATTCAAATTTTTTTGTGGTTGTACAAGCAGCTACAATTGGTACAATCAGAAAAAGTAAAAGTGCTATTTTTAATTTGTGCATAATAATACCTACCTTCTTTATTCTAATTTAATAACCAATTCATTATTAATTTTTAACATAAGAATACGAATAATACGATACTACAGTTCTTTTACTAGGTCCAGTTGGAGCAGTAACTGTCTTTGTTACTCTTCCAACTGGTCTGTAACCATTTGGAACACTAATGTACTTGTAAGTATACCACGCGTAATCATTAAACCATAAATTATCTCTTGAAACTTGGGATTGAGATTTTCTGTCAACTACGTAGTATTGAGCTGCCCTAGTCTGTGGTTGTTTTACGTCATCACTGACTGCGTTAACTGATAGTGGTGATGTAAAAGGAATAACTAAAAATAATAAAGATAAAAATAAAAACTTCCTCATATTTAACCCCTCCTTTTTAATCTTATTTTAAAAATTTCATTTTGCAAGTGCTTTTTTCAGAAAAATATTATTATGTATCTACCTAAAATTGATAAACAAGTACAATAATTTGTTATTTAAATTTTATATATATATCTGTAAATTTCACAAGAAATTTACTCTTTAAAACGTATTCAAATCACTATTCCCAATCTATACCAGTTCAAAATCACAATCTTTTCGTCTGTGCCCCTTGCGGGGCTTGGTACTTGGTAAAATGGGCATTATGTAAAGTCTCTCGACCTCGAGGGACTTTTTCGTTATTTAATTTTTAAAAACACAAGATTTTTCACAACCGGACCTATACTCCTAAATAAATTACTTTCGAAATATCAATTCTTAAGTTATACTGAATTTGTATAAAAGGTGGTGATAAATAAAATGAATGAAAAAAAGTTAGTTACATGCAATGGAGCTGTTGGACTTGTAGGAGGTATATTTCTTTTAGTTGCGCCCCTATTTCTATTTGGATCGGTTGTTAGTGATTTAAGTTCTTCCGGATTGAACAATAGTGTTAATATAGGAGCAACAAGTACATTATCATTACTAATATTGATAGTTAAAATAGCAATTTTAGTTTTAGGGATTATTGGTGCGGTCAAGTTGAAACACTCCGATAAAATCGCATCAGCTCCAAGTGTTTTACTTATTGTTGGTGGTGGAGTATCTCTTATACCTTTTTTAGGATTTATTGGCGGAGTTGTTTCTATCGTCGGCGGTTCAATCTATTTAGCAAATCTCAAAAAATTTAATACCTAAATTTTTTATTTCGCTTTATTAATTTTATTTTTAAAATCTAACTAATAGTGATGCCCGGGATTAAGGGGTCAGGGGACTAATAAAAAAAGCTCTTTAAAAAAGGGATTTTTCTAGTTTAATTTAGATTTTTGCAATCTGATTATGTATTTGTTATAATTTGAATAATGAGAAGCATTGGTTCGATCCAATTCAATAAAAGTAGCCCCACCGTTTCCGCAAACGGTGGGGCTTTTTCTGTCTAGCGTTGCAAGTACAGACTTACAAGAGTGGTTACAACGGGCACACTAATCGCAAGTAACGGAATAATAATTTTACTCCATAATGCCATACGTGCTTCTTTTTGCCGAATCCGCATTCGGTCTTTTCGAGATTCTAGCATTGGTTCAATCCTCCTCTCACGCTGTGACTTCACGTGCAAGAGGACTTGCAACAAAATCTAGTCTATCATGTTTCTAACGATTGATGGGATTTTTAAGAAAGAGCATAAGGAAAAGTGTACCCACTTACGTGAGAAACCTAGCAATGCTAGGAGTTTTTCGTGGGTACACTTTTTTCATAAAACCGTCAATGAACCGAGCAAAAACCGTCAGTAAATCTCGCTTTTTTTTGATCCATTCGAACACATGTCTTGTTCTTTGCCCCTTCGGTTGCTATACTTTTAGTAAGAGAGTAAATGTCGATTTCTTAATTTAAAGCACTTTTTTTTACTCAAATTTAGAACAAAAATAAACTTGATAGACACTACTATTCTTTGTTATTATATTGATATTCAGTTTTGATTTTTTTACAATTTCCCAATTTTTAGATTCTTCTAACTGTAATTAATCTCTATGCAAGATACCCTGATTATTTAATCAAGTTCTTGCTTAAAAATAAGTTCGCATATTAACTAACTAAACATGTGACTCTTTTTTATCCACTACCGACAGGCCATTTTGTTCGGTAGTGGATATTTTTTTGTTCCACAAATTCCGTAAGTGTGACTACACTTGCAATGCTTGCAGCAAACCTTCCCCTAAAAACTGAAGGGGAAAAACTCCTGAAGTGCGCACTTACACAAACTCAAAAGTTTGGTTGCTGAAGCAAAATAAAAAGGATCTGGTCAACGACGTTTTTTTCGTTTTGCAAGCAGAGCCACATGCTAGCATGTGGCAATTTTTTATCCGCCATCGACACAAAAAAATTGTCGGTGGCAGATAATCTTTTTTGGATTTCCCAATCCCTTAAAAACAAAAATCGAAAAAAATTCTCCCGACCAATTGACAAAAATTGACAACAGTCAACGATTAAAAATTCGCAACATGGGGACATGTTGCTCTGCTCGCAAAAGGAAAATATACCGTCAAAAAAAACTGTCAGAGACTTGAATCAACTCTCGATTATTTTCCTTTAGCACCGTTGACTTTCGTCAATGTATAAGTGCACCCTGTTCTAAAAAATTATCGGCTCATTTTTAGGGGTTGATCAGATTTATTTTTTCTGAAGGTTTCCCTTTTCAAAAACCCACGTGGGAAATTCGACCTCGGCAGAGACCAGGTGCACAAAAAAAGTGAGGTGCGTATAAATGGGCACTCCTCCAGTTTTCGATTTTATCAAACTATCTTGTGACAGCTAACTATGAAGTCTGTTCCCCTTAAACTTCTAGTTATTTTCTTGTTTTTGTGCTAAAATAATCCCATACATAAAGAACTACGTCTACGTTTGCCACCTCGCGAATGTCTGCGCAAGCAGAACATTCTAGCGAGTGTGAGCACAAAGTAGACTAAGCCCCCTACACTAATAGGGGGTAATCTGCGAGAATATACAAATGGATTATAAATAAATATTCAGCTTCGTATATTTAAAAAAATTAAAACCGAGCGTTAAAGTGGATAGAATCCGCAAGTCGGAGACTTAGCGAGGGCGGGCGCAAGCCCGCTAGAACCACCGTCATGTAACACGGGGGTAGATAACACCTATACCAGGGGTCAATGGAACATCCTTACGGAAAGTTGCGGTATGATCGATTATTAAAAAAAAGAAACGTTGATTTAACAGCATTTGCAATTTTTCAGGCTTTATTGTTCCAAAAATTGTCTGGAACAATTGAACGAAAAGTTGCGGTATCTTTTAAAACCCGAACAATATCTATAATTACAAAGGCATAAGATTTAAAATTTTGCCTAGTTCACATAATCCACCTTTTACCAAGTACCATGTCCCGTAAGCGTTACAGCCTGATAGATTGTGAAAACGAAGTGGTCTAGTGGACTAACTCTATTGAAAGGCTGTTAATCGGCTCTTTTGAATGTACAAGAGATTGTGAAAATTAAAGCCTTAAACAGAATAAAGGGATCTGTTTTCCAAAATGAAATAGCGACGAATGAGGATTACTATTCTTTAATCATTCGCATTTACACCGCAACTTTTCGTAAAGATGTTCCATTGACCCCTACCATTACAAATATTCTGTTGAAAATCTTTATAAAATAAGGGTTTATAAACTATATACTGTATGGATTATATGGGATATTTCAGAAATTCTGTAAACCATTTTATCTCACTAACAAGAAAAAGTATGCACCGAGTAAAAAGGGTTCATGCTTTTTTTGCGCTTAAAATACATTCTAAGACGTTTTAGACTAAACACGACTTCTTATCAGCAAACCACCTTAAAATTGATTCTAGGGTAGTTTTTTTGCGTTTTAGCTCTATTCAAATGTCCTCGTCACATGTTGATTTAAAAAAACTTAAAAAACGGTTAGCAAAAAATGTCCTAAAAGCCTTGGTAAGCTCGTATAGCTTGTTTGTGCGTATTTCTCTTGAATCATGAGTAAAAGTGTTGTAGTGAGCTTAAAAGTAGGTTCTAAGAGAGAAAAAGGGTTAGGTTGTGAGTGAGGGTAGCGAAAGGAACTTGTTTCTGCCAATGCTTTTGATTTTATAAAATTCTTGAGCTTGCGTAGCAAGTTTCCTTTTTGTCTTGGTTTCATTTTACTCAAAGGACTTGCCTGCAAGTCGACCTTTTTTGACTCTGGGACCTTTTAATATACTTTTAATAAACTTTTAAGAGCTTTTAAAACCTTTTAGGCGCTCTGTACTACTTGGGGCTGTAAGCGTGTAGCGTTATTAAAACATGGTTTTGTTGCTATTAAAACATGGTTTTGTTGCTATTAAAACATGGTTTTGTTGCTATTAAAACATGGTTTTGTTGCTATTAAAACATGGTTTTGTTGCTATTAAAACATGGTTTTGTTACAATTAAAACATGGTTTTAAAAAATCGTATGTTTTAATTGTGGAGGTTTAAATTATGAGTAATGAAATAGTCCGGTATAACAACGTTATGAACGATGTTAGTTTTAGAAAATTTACACCTATTGAGTTTGATTTATTTTTTTCTCTTTGTGCAAAAATGAAACGATTAGGTACCGAAACAATTGTTCTAACATTTGATGAAATCAAAGACCTTATTGGTTATTCATCTCGCAACAAAGAGAGGTTTGTTGCTGATTTAGAAAGTATGTATAGCAAATTATTAAATTTAAATTTTAGATTTGAGGATGAAAATATTATTGTTAGATTTGTATTATTTAATCGCTATGAAATAGACAAAAAAAAATCAACGGTTACAATCAAAGTTAATACTGATTTTGAATTTATATTAAACGAAATCACAACAAATTTTACTCGTTACGAATTGCAATCTTTCACTGAATTGAAAAGTAGCTATTCAAAATCTATGTACCGTATTTTAATGCAATTTCGGTCCACTGGTTTTTATAAAGTCACTATTGATGAATTTAAGCGTATTTTAGATATCCCCGAGAGTTATAAAATGGGAAATATCGATCAATATATTTTTAAGCCTATCAATAAAGAATTAGCTCCTTTATTTGACTATTTTGAAATAAAAAAGATTAAGAAAAAAGGACGTGGTCGAGGTGGCGTTGTTTCGCACTTCGAATTTTATTTCAAAGAAAAAAAGAACCTGAAGGTTCCTCTTCACAATTGGACTGAGGACTAAAAAAGAAGAAGTACCCCAACCTGGAGTTACTTCTTCTTTTTTTATTATTATATTGGAGCAAAAGGTTTTTCCGATAATTATTAATTTGTACGTTCAAACAATGCCATGTAACCGATGTCTAATTTAATCTGATTATCTTTATTTTTAACTTTCAGAACATCTGTACTTGTTATATCTCTATCTGTATAATTTAATTTTAGCTGTCCATATTTTTTGTTGCTAGCTTTTTTTGAATCAAAATTATACCCTATTTTAACTTGTTTTTCATCTTCGTAAGTGATGGTAGCTAACCCATTTGACTCAAATTCAATTTTTTTTATAATTGAGTACGAACTATTTGCATCAATATCTTTTGAAATTGATGTCCAAGTTCCTTCTAATTCAAATTTTTTTGTGGTTGTACAAGCAGCTACAATTGGTACAATCAGAAAAAGTAAAAGTGCTATTTTTAATTTGTGCATAATAATACCTACCTTCTTTATTCTAATTTAATAACCAATTCATTATTAATTTTTAACATAAGAATACGAATAATACGATACTACAGTTCTTTTACTAGGTCCAGTTGGAGCAGTAACTGTCTTTGTTACTCTTCCAACTGGTCTGTAACCATTTGGAACACTAATGTACTTGTAAGTATACCACGCGTAATCATTAAACCATAAATTATCTCTTGAAACTTGGGATTGAGATTTTCTGTCAACTACGTAGTATTGAGCTGCCCTAGTCTGTGGTTGTTTTACGTCATCACTGACTGCGTTAACTGATAGTGGTGATGTAAAAGGAATAACTAAAAATAATAAAGATAAAAATAAAAACTTCCTCATATTTAACCCCTCCTTTTTAATCTTATTTTAAAAATTTCATTTTGCAAGTGCTTTTTTCAGAAAAATATTATTATGTATCTACCTAAAATTGATAAACAAGTACAATAATTTGTTATTTAAATTTTATATATATATCTGTAAATTTCACAAGAAATTTACTCTTTAAAACGTATTCAAATCACTATTCCCAATCTATACCAGTTCAAAATCACAATCTTTTCGTCTGTGCCCCTTGCGGGGCTTGGTACTTGGTAAAATGGGCATTATGTAAAGTCTCTCGACCTCGAGGGACTTTTTCGTTATTTAATTTTTAAAAACACAAGATTTTTCACAACCGGACCTATACTCCTAAATAAATTACTTTCGAAATATCAATTCTTAAGTTATACTGAATTTGTATAAAAGGTGGTGATAAATAAAATGAATGAAAAAAAGTTAGTTACATGCAATGGAGCTGTTGGACTTGTAGGAGGTATATTTCTTTTAGTTGCGCCCCTATTTCTATTTGGATCGGTTGTTAGTGATTTAAGTTCTTCCGGATTGAACAATAGTGTTAATATAGGAGCAACAAGTACATTATCATTACTAATATTGATAGTTAAAATAGCAATTTTAGTTTTAGGGATTATTGGTGCGGTCAAGTTGAAACACTCCGATAAAATCGCATCAGCTCCAAGTGTTTTACTTATTGTTGGTGGTGGAGTATCTCTTATACCTTTTTTAGGATTTATTGGCGGAGTTGTTTCTATCGTCGGCGGTTCAATCTATTTAGCAAATCTCAAAAAATTTAATACCTAAATTTTTTATTTCGCTTTATTAATTTTATTTTTAAAATCTAACTAATAGTGATGCCCGGGATTAAGGGGTCAGGGGACTAATAAAAAAAGCTCTTTAAAAAAGGGATTTTTCTAGTTTAATTTAGATTTTTGCAATCTGATTATGTATTTGTTATAATTTGAATAATGAGAAGCATTGGTTCGATCCAATTCAATAAAAGTAGCCCCACCGTTTCCGCAAACGGTGGGGCTTTTTCTGTCTAGCGTTGCAAGTACAGACTTACAAGAGTGGTTACAACGGGCACACTAATCGCAAGTAACGGAATAATAATTTTACTCCATAATGCCATACGTGCTTCTTTTTGCCGAATCCGCATTCGGTCTTTTCGAGATTCTAGCATTGGTTCAATCCTCCTCTCACGCTGTGACTTCACGTGCAAGAGGACTTGCAACAAAATCTAGTCTATCATGTTTCTAACGATTGATGGGATTTTTAAGAAAGAGCATAAGGAAAAGTGTACCCACTTACGTGAGAAACCTAGCAATGCTAGGAGTTTTTCGTGGGTACACTTTTTTCATAAAACCGTCAATGAACCGAGCAAAAACCGTCAGTAAATCTCGCTTTTTTTTGATCCATTCGAACACATGTCTTGTTCTTTGCCCCTTCGGTTGCTATACTTTTAGTAAGAGAGTAAATGTCGATTTCTTAATTTAAAGCACTTTTTTTTACTCAAATTTAGAACAAAAATAAACTTGATAGACACTACTATTCTTTGTTATTATATTGATATTCAGTTTTGATTTTTTTACAATTTCCCAATTTTTAGATTCTTCTAACTGTAATTAATCTCTATGCAAGATACCCTGATTATTTAATCAAGTTCTTGCTTAAAAATAAGTTCGCATATTAACTAACTAAACATGTGACTCTTTTTTATCCACTACCGACAGGCCATTTTGTTCGGTAGTGGATATTTTTTTGTTCCACAAATTCCGTAAGTGTGACTACACTTGCAATGCTTGCAGCAAACCTTCCCCTAAAAACTGAAGGGGAAAAACTCCTGAAGTGCGCACTTACACAAACTCAAAAGTTTGGTTGCTGAAGCAAAATAAAAAGGATCTGGTCAACGACGTTTTTTTCGTTTTGCAAGCAGAGCCACATGCTAGCATGTGGCAATTTTTTATCCGCCATCGACACAAAAAAATTGTCGGTGGCAGATAATCTTTTT